>NZ_JBFANV010000019.1:0-143103 GCF_040674955.1 Nonomuraea sp. NPDC049695
CCTGCCGTTGTAGGGGGCGACGGTGAAGTCCTTGAGCGAGACCCATCCCGACTTCGGGGTCGCCAGCGGGCCCGTCGATGTCCAGCGGTACGTCGCCGGAAGGTCGCACCCCGGGTTCTGGGTGCCGCCGTCGACCTTGACGAGTTGCCACTGCTGGTTGGTGCCGCCCCAGTCGTCGTACTGGACGATGTTCGCGCCGTCGGCGGTGGAGGCCCCCTGCACCTCCAGGGCCTTGTTGCTGTGGCGCGAGATGAACCTCACGTAGCCGTCCGAGCTGTCGGCCAGCCCCCACTGCTGGTTGGTGCCGTTGCCGTCGGCCCATTGCACGATCGCGCCGCCGTTGGCGGTGGAGAAGTTGTAGACGTCGAGCACCTTGCCGGAATGGCGGGACTTGATGCGGTAGTAGCCGCCGCCGGAGTCGACGAACTGCCATTGCTGCTGGTTCTGGTCGTTCCTGGTCCACTGGGTGATGCGGCCGCCGTCGGCGGTCGAGAGGTTGTAGACGTCCAGGGCCTTGCCGCTGCTGCGGTTGACCAGGACGTACCAGGCGTTGGTGTCGACGGTGGCCGCGTTGGCGACCTGAGCCTGAAGGGCGACGAACAGGCTCGCCAGTAAGGTGGCCACCGTCACGAGGACGGCCATGGATTTGAATCTCATGATCTGCTCCGATTGTCCGATCAGGGGGTGGTGAGGTCGAAGCGGCGCACGGTGACCGCGCCGCCGAGGGACTGGGTGGCGTAGTTGAAGATCCCGAAGCGGTAGCCCATGAAGAACTGCCAGGCGTTGTTCAAGGTGAAGGCCGGGCCGAGGCTCACGAAGGTGCTGCCGTCGGTGCTGTAGGAGAAGCGCGCCTGCCTGCCGGAGCCGGGCCTGATGTCGGCGTTGACCCGCAACCAGATCCGGCCGCCTGAGATGTTCGCGCCCGCCGCCTCGGTGCCGGTACCGGTGGTCTGCCACGAGCTGTTCATGGTCAGGCCGTTGGTCATCACCACGCGGTTGACGCCGTTGTCGCGTTTGACGCCGATCCAGGCCGACTGGTCGCGCAGCATCGCCAGCCCGGCGCGGTCGCCGTTGGCCATCTGCGAGTAGTCGAGCTCGATCGTCGCCGTCGACGACGGGCCCTGGATGCGGTGGGTCAGCGTGTTCCGTGCGTTGTAGAGGTCGTTGGTGACGGTCGCGGTCTGCAGGCGCAGGCCGTTGCCGGTGGAGAAGCGGCTGGTGTCGGGGTTGTGGTTCCACTCCCAGCGGGGCCCGAGGCTGCCCGAGGTGAAGGCGTCGGGGCCGATCATGGAGGCCACGGTCCGGCTGGTCTGGATGTCCGGCCTCGGGTAGGTGACGCCCCAACCGCCGTTCACGGTCTGCACGGTCGGCCAGTCGTTGGTCCAGGTGATCGGCGCGAGCGCCGGCACCCGGCCGCCGGGGTAGGCGTCGACGAACGACATGTAGTACCAGGCGCCGTTCTGGGTCTGGACGAGCCCGCCCTGGTGGGGCACGCCGCCGCCGGAGACGGGCCCGGGCATGTTGAGCAGCACCTGGCGCATCTCGTACGGACCCCACGGCGACGTGGAGCGGAGCACGTACTGGCCGTTGGCGGGGCGGGTCAGCCAGATGTAGTAGTAGCCGTTCCGCTTGTAGAAGCGGGAGCCCTCCAGCGTGCCGACGTTACTCGGAGTCTGGAACACCTGCTGGGAGCGCACCTGGCTGAGCCCGTCGGCCGAGAGCTGGGCCACACTGATGGTGCTGTTGCCGTAGGCGACGTACATGGTGTCGTTGGTGTCGATCAGCAGGCCGGCGTCGTAGTAGCAGTTGTTGATCTGCGAACGCTTGGTCCACGTGCCGTCGACGGCTGAGGCGGTGTAGACGTAGGTCCGGTTGAACTCGACGCAGCCGATCCAGTAGTAGGTGCTGTTGCTGGGCCGGTAGTTGAAGGCCGAGGCCCAGATGCCCTTCACGTACGCCCGGCCGCCGTTGAGGTCGTAGGCGCCCGAGTTGAAGTCGAGTCTCGGGACCGAATGTCCGGCGTACTCCCAGTCGACCAGGTTGTAGGAGCGCAGGATCGGCGCGCCCGGCGAGTAGTGCATCGTCGAGGCCGAGTAGTAGTAGGTGTCGCCGACCCGGATGATGTCGCCGTCGGCGAAGTCCTGCCAGACGACCGGGTTGGTGTAGTTGCCGCCGGCGACGAGTTGCCGTTGCTGCTGGTTGCCGCTGTTGCGGTTGACCAGGACGTACCGCGCGTTCGTGTCGACCGGGGTGGCCGACGCCTGGGGCGTGAGGAACACGCCCAGGAGAAGCAGGAACGAGAGAACCGCGAGCACGCGCCTCACAGGAACCTCCAGAGATTGTCGTTCGAGCCGTTGCCGTCGGCGAGCACGACCTGCGAGCCTCGGGACGTCCCGCCGCGGCATCGGTGTACAGGCGAACGGGGGAACGGTCGGTCGTGCGCGGTCGCCGGGGATGACGGGTGACATCCAAAGCTCCTTGGCTGCTGGATCGAGGATGGCGGCCACGAAATCTGTTAGCGCTAACGTTCGGTCCTGCAGGGCTGCACGGCCTTCTCCGGTGATGACATTGTCGCGGAGCACAGCCAACTGTCCGAGTCGGCGTCCACGAGAGGCAATCCCTGCCACCTGGGCGTTACTGCAGAAACGCTGCCCCGCCTGGGCATTCGTCCGTGAGGGAGACCGCGCCGCATTGCCCGCGCGAATGAAAGTTTCACCGGAGTTACCCGTCGGCACCAGGGAAAGTCGGTTCGGGAAGGCATTAACTTGCTGACTCCGCGCCCAGGGGAGCGGCAGAAACGGCTTCGGTCGGAGACCGAAATGCACCTGGATACACTCCCGATATGACCTCGACCGAAGAACCCCTCAGGGGCGAATCGCCACCTTCGGTACCACTGACCCTGACTCAGCTGGCCGAACTGGCAGGAGTGTCCACCGCCACGGTCTCCAAGGTCATCAACGGTCGGTCGGAGGTCGGGCCGGCGACCCGCGCACTCGTCGAGAGGCTCATCGAGGAGCACGGCTATCGCCGGCAGCGTCGCCGCATCAAGCCGGCCAGCCTCATCGAAGTCGTCTTCCACGAGCTTGCCGGAGACTACCCGACGGAGATCGTCAAAGGAGTCCAGCAGGTCGCATGGGCCCATGGCCTGAGCGTGGTGATCTCCGAACTCGGCGGCCGGCACACTCCCGGGCCCAGATGGATCGGGGACCTGCTCACCCGCCGTCCTACCGGTGTGATCACGGTGTTCTCGGGCCCGGAGGACGATCAGCGCGTACGGCTGGCAACCCAGGAGATTCCCCTGGTGGTGCTGGATCCTGCGGGCAACCCGGGGCTCGGCGTGCCATCCGTGGCCGCCACGAACTGGAGCGGCGGCCTGGAGGCCACCCGTCACCTGCTCGAACTGGGCCACCGGCGCATCGCGATGATCACCGGACCTGCATTCGCGCTCTCCAGCCGGGCCCGGCTGGACGGTTATCGCGCCGCTCTTGAGGCCGCGGGGATGTCGGTGGATCCGGCTCTCATCCGCGAAGGAAAGTTTCAGATCGAGGACGGGATAGCCCACACCCATCAACTGATGAAACTGTCCGAGCCGCCCACCGCGATTTTCGCCGCCAACGACGGGCAGGCCATCGGTGTCTACCATGCGGCTCATGAGCTGCGGTTACGCGTACCCGACGACCTCAGCGTGATCGGCTTCGACGACATGCCGGTCTCGCGCTGGGCGCTACCGCCGCTCACCACCATCCACCAGCCGCTGCGCGAGATGGGTGCCACGGCCGCAACCATGCTGATCAGCCTGGCTGAAGGGGAGCAACTCCAGCAGAAAAGGGTGGAGTTGGGGACGGAACTGGTGGTCCGCCAGAGTACGGCCGCTCTGCGACGTAGCCGAGACCCATCATGATCTTGATTAAGTTACTGCCTTATCAAACGGTTGACGAGCCCCCGTAGGGGGCTTAACTTGCAGCAGAAGATGTTAACGCGAACAAATGGCGCCTTTCCGGGCTCGCCAAGGGTGGGCCGAGGCAACGTTCAGCAGCATTAGCCGAAAACGACGAGTGCGTAGTCATCACCGTTTTGGGAGCGCTCCCAAATAGGCGCGGTTCGGCACCACCGGCCAAAAGGAGGAGACATGACGCAAGGTCCGAATGAGCCCGTGAGCAGCGAGCCAAGTTCCCCGAGCCGGAGAACCGTCCTGGCGGCGATGGGGTCCCTGCCGATCCTCACAGCCACGACGTCGGCCGCCGCGGTGGTCATCGATCCGTCGGCGCAGCGGCAGACGATCCGAGGCTTCGGCGGCATGACCCACACGGCCTGGATCGGCGACCTGACAGCTGCCCAGCGGGAAACGGCGTTCGGCACCGGCGAGGGCCGGCTGGGGTTCTCCGTGCTGAGGATCCCCGTCCCCGAGAACTCGGCGGACTGGAGCCGTGATGTGGCGACGGCGAGGCGCGCGATCGAGCTCGGGGCGACCGTCATCGCGTCACCGTGGAATCCCCCCGCCCGCATGGTCGAGACCTTCGTGCGCGGCAGTCAGACCAACGCGAGACGGCTCAGGTACGACATGTACGGCGCCTATGCCCAGCACCTGAACGACTTCACCACGTACCTGCGGAACAACGGGGTGAACCTGTACGGCATATCGGTGCAGAACGAGCCCGATTACGCGCATGACTGGACGTGGTGGACTCCCACCGAAATGGTGCGGTTCCTGCGGGAGAACGCCGGCTCGATCGGCACCAGGGTCATCGCACCCGAGTCCTTCCAGTACCTGAAGAACATGTCGGACCCGATCCTCAACGACTCCGCGGCGCTCGCCAACGTGGACATCATCGGGGCTCACCTCTACGGCACGTCGTTCGCGAACTTCCCCTACCCCCTCTTCAAGCAGAAGGGCGCGGGCAAAGAACTCTGGATGACCGAGGTCTACTACCCCAACAGCACCGATTCGGCGGACCTCTGGCCCCAGGCGCTCGACGTGGGGGAGCACATCCACCGCGCCATGGTCGACGCCGAGTTCCAGGCGTACATCTGGTGGTACATCCGGCGCAGCTACGGTCCCATGCGGGAGGACGGTCAGATCAGCAAGCGCGGCGCCAACATGGCGCACTTCGCCAGGTTCGTCCGCCCCGGATATGTGCGGATCGATGCGACGGCGAACCCGGCGTCGAACGTCTACGTATCGGCGTACCGGGGCGGTAACTCGACGGTCGTCATCGTCGCCATCAACAAGGGGACCTCCGCGGTGAGCCAGCAGTTCACCCTGAGGAACGGCACCGCGTCCAGGGTCTCGTCCTGGCTGACCGATGCGGGCAGGAACGTCGCGTCCCAGGGCACGACCGGCGTGTCGAACGGCTCCTTCACCGTCACGCTTCCCGCTCGAAGTGTGATGACCTTCGTGACCGCGTGACCCAGCCTTCCGGACCTTTGCCCGGCAATCGTCCGGGGAGTCAGCTCGTGCTGAGCGGTGCGTTCTCCTCGGCATCGAGCTGGTGCTCGGCCCAGACGTAGCTTTCGGGAAGCAGGTCGGTGATGGAGACGGTACGGAGTCCGTCACCTGTGCCGACGATGACCTCGAGGGCTGGGAAGTAGTCGAGAAGGACCTGGCGGCAGCGACCGCATGGGGGCACAACCCCTCGGTCGCGGTCGCCCACGGCGACGATGGTGTCCAGGTCGTAGGCGCCCTGCGCGGCAGCCGTGCCGATGAGGACGAGCTCCGCACAGGGGCCGCCGGTGAAGTGGTAGGCGTTCACGGCCGTGACGATCCGGCCGTCGCGATTGCGGGCCGCGGCCGCCATGGTGTGGTTGTCGCCCCGGCAGCGTGTGGCCGCGACATGCGCCGCAGCCTGGATCAGTTCGTGGTCGACGTGGTTGATCTGTGTGGTCATCTTCTGCCTTCGTGTGGTGTCAGGCGGCGCTGGCCCATGCGTGCCCGTACGTGTTCAGCCACGTGATCATTCTGATCGCCCGGCGCCGCCCGCTACAGCAACCAGACGATACGTCACAACGGGGCGAACGCCACCAGATGCGGCACCAGGCAGGCCCGCCCATCGAGGCCGCGACCTGGCGACCCGGCTGGTGCTCGGCGCCGAGACCGTCGTGCTCGACCCGTTCGACGAGGACCCCGCCGAGACGCTTCATCCCCAGTCGGCCTGCCGCGCTCGCGACCGTGGCCGAGGTGGGCGATGTCTCCCAGCGGCGGGGCCATCAAGCCGGCCGCCCAGGCCCGGTGGGCGGCCCGCCGCCTGGACCCGGCCGCCGCGGCGGCCACCACCAGGTACACCAGCTGCCGGCCCTGCGACATGTGCAGGGGTGCGATCGAACGGTCCGGGCTCGGGCGCGTGGTGTACGCCCTGTCCAACGATGCCCAGCTCACGTGTGCCGTACGAGCACGGTCACGGCTTGAGGACGATCTTGCCGCGGGTGTGGCGCTTCTCCAGCTCGCGGTAGGCGTCCTGGACCCGGTCCAGGGGATAAGTGGCGGCGATCGGGACCTCCAGCCGCCCTGTACGGATCAGGTCGGCCAACTCGGCCAGCACCTCGACCGTGGCCCCGGCGGTGTTGCCTTCGAACTTCACCCCGTGCCGCTCGACCGCGGCGTAGTCGATGACGGTGTTGATCCGGTCGGTGCCCACGCCGAGTTCGAGCGCGAGCTCCACATAGCCGCCGCCGAAATTGTCGATGAAGGCGTCGACGTGGCCGGCCGCGGCCTTGATGCGCTCGGCGACGCCCTCGCCGTAGGCGATCGGGATGGCCCCGTGGTCGCGGAGCCACTGGTGGTTCGGCTCGCTCGCCAGCCCGATCACCGTGGCGCCGGCGTTGACGGCGAGCTGTGTCGCGATCGTCCCGACCCCGCCGGCGGCTCCGGCGATCACCACCGTGTCGCCGGGGCGCAGGCCGACCGCTCGTGTTTCCGCATACGCCGTCGAGCCCGCGACGTGCAGCGAGGCCGCCTGCTCCCACGGCACCTCCGGCGGCCGGTGCACCAGTGCGGCCGCCTCCGCCACGACGTACTCGGCATGGCTGGCGCGGTTGTCGGTGAACCCGAACACCTCATCGCCCGCCGCGAAGCCCTCGACCCCGTCACCGACCGTGAGCACCACTCCGGCCAGGTCGCTGCCCTGACCGGAGGGGAAGGTGGCAGGCCATCTGTCATGGAGCACCCCCAGGCGGATCGCAGCCTCGCCCGGGTTGATCGAGGCGGCCACCACCTTCACCAGAACCTGCCCCGGACCGGGGACCGGCCGCTCCACTTCCGCGACCCGCAGCACCTCGATCCCGCCGTACCCGTCGAACCGCACCGCTCTCATCGTCTCAGTCGCCATCTCGATCTCCCTGACCCTTTCTCCACTCCGGGTTCCGTGGTGAATTCCCGGTACGCGGATCATGTTGCCGACGGTGGGCAGAAGGCGGAATCGGACGGGTCTCCCTAGGACCAGCGATCCTAGGCTGAGGCCCGCTGCCAGTCCCGGAGCTGCGCAATCATGGGGGGCATGGACATGGACCGCGCCCAGCTCGCCGATTTCCTGCGCCGCTGCCGGGAACGGCTGCGCCCCCAGGAAGCGGGGCTGTCGGCCGGGCCCCGCCGTCGCACGCCCGGCCTGCGCCGAGAGGAGGTCTCGCAGCTCGCGGGCATGTCGGCCGACTACTACATGCGCCTGGAACAGGCGCGCAGCCCGCAACCTTCACCACAGATCCTCGCCGCGCTGGCCCGCGCGCTCCGGCTGACCGATGACGAGCGCGATCACCTGTACCTGCTGTCCGGCCACCGTCCGCCGACCGGTCTGCTGGCCCACGACCACGTCAGTCCCGGCCTGCTCTACCTCCTCGACCAGCTCACCGAGACTCCGGCGCACATCACCAACGACATCGGTGACCTGCTCGCCCGCAACCCGATGGCAGAGGCGCTGCTCGGATGCATCTGCTCGATCCGTGAACAGGACCGCAACTTCATCTGGCGGTGGTTCACCGATCCTGCGATACGCCAGGCGTTCCACCCGGACGAGCGCGACGTGCTCAGCCGGGGCCACGTCGCTGACCTGCGCGCCTCCTACGCCCGCCGCGGTGGCGACGAACCCTCCACCCGCCTGGTCGACCGGCTCCGGGCCACGAGCGAGGAGTTCGACAGGCTGTGGGACCTGCACGAGGTGGCAGTCCGGCGCTCCAGCCGGATGCGGCTGGCCCATTCCGCTGTCGGCCCCATCGACCTGCTCTGCGAGACTCTGCTCAGCCCCGCAGAGGACCAGCGGCTCATCATCTTCACCCCCGCGCCGGGAACCTCCGCGATCGACCACCTGAGCCTGCTCCGCGTGCTCGGCCATGGAGACTTCGTGCCTGCCGCCCCTGCCCGCCGCTGAAACCCTGTCGGTCAGGTCCCGAGGTGTGGTCAGGAGAGGATCATCGCCGGTGCGGGTGCCTGCGCCAGTTGGGTAACGGCCAGCTTGCGGGCCAGGCGGAGCCGGTACGCGTCCAGCACCACGGCGACCAGGATCACCAGCCCGGTGATGATCTGCCGTTCGAAGTCGGAGACGCCCATGAGCAGCAGCCCGTTGGTGAGCACGCCGAGCAGACATGCCCCGAGGAACGTCCCGGCCATGGAGCCGCGCCCGCCCATCAGGCTGGCTCCGCCGATGACCACGGCGGCGATCGCGTTGAGCTCGTAGCCCTGGCCCAGGATCGGGCTGGCGATGTTGAGCCTGGCCATGTACAGAACGGCCGCGATGCCGACGGTCAATCCGGCGATCATGAACGCGGCGATCTTGATGCGGGAGGTCTTGTGGCCGGACAGGCGGACGGCTTCCTCGTTGTTGCCGGTGGCGTAGATCAGCCGCCCGAAGACCGTGCGCGACAGCACGAACCAGCCGGCCCCCGCCAGCAGCAGCGCCACCCAGAAGACCGCGGGGATGCCCAGCAGCGTGATGGTGCCGAAGTCGTTGAGCGCGGCGGGCAGGTCGTAGATGGTGGCCGCGTCGGTGTACCGCTCGGCGGCGCCGCGCGCGACGTTGAGCATGGCCAGGGTGACGATGAACGACGGCACCCGCCACTGTTCTGACACGAACCCGTTGATCCAGCCGACCACGCCGCCGACGAGCACGCTCACGAGGATCGCGCCGATCAGCGTCACGACGGAGCCGGATCCGGCCATCATGGTGCCCGACACGACCGCGCACAGCGCCATCGCCGAGCCGACCGACAGGTCGATGCCACCGACCAGGATCACGAACGTCATGCCGACGGCGAGCACGGTGTTCAGGGTGATCTGGGTCATGATGTTGCGCAGGTTCTGCTCGGTCGCGAAGTTCGGAGCGGCGATGACGAAGAAGCCCGCGAGCAGCACCAGGGCGACGCCGATGCCGGCCTCGCCGAGCACGAGCCTTTTGATCATTGTGTTTCACCGTTCTTGAGGTAGCCCGAGTAGGCCAGAGTGAGGATGTGCTCGGCGTCGAAGTCCGCCCGGGCGACCTCGCCGGCGATCTTGCCGCGGGAGAAGACGAGGATGCGGTCGCAGATGCCCATCAGCTCCGGCAGGTCCGAGGAGACCACGAGCAGGGCCTTGCCTTCCGCGGCCAGGCCGAGCAGCAACTCGTGGATCTCGTACTTGGCGCCGACGTCGATGCCGCGGGTGGGCTCGTCCACGATCAGGATGTCGGATCCGGCGTTGAGCCACTTGGCCAGCACGACCTTCTGCTGGTTGCCACCCGACAGGGTGCGCACGTGCTGGCCGACGCCCGCGGAGCGCAGGTGCAGGCGCCGCCCGAGGCTCTCGGAGAGCGAGCGCTCCTGGCCGAAGGGCACCAGGAATCCGCGCAGCTTGGCGAGCGTGACGTTGGCGCTGATCGGCAGGTCGAGGACCAGGCCCTGCGACTTGCGGTCCTCGGTGAGCAGGCTGATGCCGTGCTGCACCGCGTCCTTGGGGTGCCGAATGTGCACCGACTCGCCGTAAAGCTCGATATTTCCGGACAAAGCCGGGTCGGCACCGAAGATCGCGCGCATCGCCTCGGTACGGCCGGAGCCGACCAGCCCGGCGAGACCCACAACCTCCCCGCGCCGTACCGAGAAGGAGAGCGGCCCCTCGAAGCCCGCGACCCTGAGGTCGCGCACCTTCAGTGCCACCTCGCCCAGCTCCGTCGGCGGCTTGGCGGGGAACTCCTGCGCGAGGTCGCGCCCCACCATCAACCTGACCAGGTCGGGCGCGGTCACGCCGGCCATCTCGCGGGTCTCGACGCTGCGCCCGTTGCGCAGCACCGTGACCCTGTCGGCCAGCTCCAGCACCTCCTGCAGGTGGTGGGAGATGTAGACGACGGCCACGCCGCGCTCGCGCAACGCCCTCAGGATGCCGAACAGGCGTCCCGCCTCGCGCGAGGTGAGCGTGGCCGTCGGCTCGTCCATGATCAGCAGCTTGCAGTCGGTGGAGATCGCCTTCGCGATCTCCACCAGCTGCATCTGCGCGATGCCGAGCCGCTCGACCAGCGTGTCAGGCGAGACGTCCAGACCGATCTCGGCCAGCAGCCGCGCCGCGTCCGCGTGCAGCCGCTTCCTGTCGACGACGCCCGCCGTGCGCGGCAGCGCGCGCAGGAACAGGTTCTCCGCCACGGTGAGGTACGGCAGCAGCGCCAGCTCCTGGTGGACCACCGAGATCCCGGCGGCCAGACCGTCGGCCGCACTGGCGGGGGTGTACGGCGCGCCGTCGATGGTCATCGTGCCGCCGTCCGGCGCGTGGATCCCGGCCAGGGCCTTGACCAGCGTGGACTTGCCCGCGCCGTTCTCGCCCACGAGGGCGTGGATCTCGCCCGCGCGGATGTCGAGGTCGACCCCGTCAAGCGCCACCACACCGGGGAAGCGCTTGACGAGGCCGCTGACTTTCATCATCCGACGTTGTCCTTGGTGATGAGCTTGATCTCGGTCTTCTGCCAGCCGCTGATGTTCTCGCCGGCGATCATCTTCATGGCGTAGTCGATGCCGTTGGCGGCCTGCTGCGCGCCGTACTGGTCGAGGGTCGCCACGACGGAGCCGTCCTTGACGTACTGGGTGATGGCCGGGATGTTGTCGAACGCGGCGACCTTGATCTGGTCCTTCTTGCCCTGCTCCTCGATCGCCTTCAGGGCGCCGAGCGCCATGTTGTCGTTGCCGGCCAGCACGCCCTTGATGTTCGGGTGCGCGCTGAGCATGTTGCCGAAGACGGTGTGCGCCTCGTCGGTCTCCCAGTGCGCGGTCTTGGAGTCGACGAGCTTGAGCCCGCCCTCCTTGATCGCGTCCTCGAAGCCGGCCTTGCGCTGGGCGGCGTTGGCCGCGCCGGGGTTGCCTTCCAGGATGACGACCTCGGCGTCCTTGCCGACGGCCTTGACCAGCTCCATGCCCGACTGCTTGGCGCCCTCACGGTTGTCGGGGCCGACGAACGGCACCTTGTCGCCGATGCCGGCGGCCTTCATCGCGCCCTCGTCGAGCTGGACGTCGATGTTGACGACCTTCACGCCCGCGTCGACGGCGCGCTTGATCGGCGCGATCAGCGCGCGGGAGTCGGCGGGGGCGATCACGATGGCCTTGGCCTGCTGGGTGACGCACTTCTCGACGGCGGCGACCTGGTTGTCGATGTCGGTCTCGTTCTGGATGCCGACGACGCTGAGCGTGAGGTCGCCGCGCTTGGCGGCGTGCTCCTCGGCGCCCTTCTGCATCTGCTGGAAGAACTCGTTGGCCAGCGACTTCATCACCAGGCAGACGCCCGGCTTCTCACCCGGCTTGGGGGCAGCGGCGGGCGCGGCGGTGGTGCCGCCTTCCTTGCCGCAGGCGGTCAGCGCGAGGGCCAGACCCGCCACGACGACGATCTTCTTGTTCATTCGGTGTTTCTCCTTCAGAAAGGAACACCCGCTCGGAGGACGACGTTCGCGTACGGCGTCGCCTCACCGGTCCGCACGACCGCGCGGGCCCGGCCGGTGAGCTCCTTGAGCTGGGTATGGGGGATTCGTTCTGTTCTTGGCAGCAGGTCGTCGAGGAAGCCAGGGGGCGACTCCTCGGCGACGTAGGCGGTCTCGACGACGAGTTCGCCGAGCACCGCTTCGAGTACGGGCAGGAAGGCAGGTTCACCTCTGCGCCAGACGAGGTCGACCGTCTCGACGCCGGGTGGGACGGGCAGGCCTGGGTCGGCCACCACGATGAGGTCGGTGTGTCCCGCTGCGGACAGGATCTGCAGCAGGCGGGGATGCCAGAGGCCGTCATGACGCACGGGCGAACAGCCTTTCCACTTGGTCGCCGGTGGGCATGGCGGTCTGGGCGCCGTGGCCGGTGGTGGCCAGCGCGCCGGCCGCGCAGGCCCGCCGTACGGCCTGGGCGAGGGGCAGGCCGCTCGCGTAGGCGAGCGCGAGCTGCGCGCAGAAGGTGTCCCCGGCGCCGACCGCGTCCACCGCGGGCACCGGGAAGGAGGGCACCTGGCAGGCGCCGGAGGCGTCCTGGCCGCGCGCCCCGTGCTCGCCCAGCGTCACCACCGCGGCGCGCGGTCCGAGTGCGAGCAGGGCGGCGGTGTCGGTGCCGCCGCACAGGGCGGCGGCCTCGCCCTCGTTGACGATCAGCAGATCGACCAGGGTGAGCAGCTCGTCAAGACCGTGCGCGTACGGGGCGGCGTTGAGGATCACCGGCACGCCGTGCGCCCTGGCCTGCCGGGCGGCGGCGAGACAGGCGGCCACCGGGATCTCCAGCTGCAGCAGGAGCGCGTCGGCGCCGGTGAGGTCGAGGTCGGTGGGGCGCAGCAGCCCGTTGGCGCCCCTGGCGATAGTGATCATGTTCTCGCCGCCGTCCTCGACCACGATCATCGCCAGCCCGGTGTCGGCGGGGGCCTGACGTACGCCTGAGACGTCCACGCCCTCGCCCGCCACGGCGGCGAGCAGCTCACGGCCCACCGCGTCGTCGCCGACCTGGCCCACCAGGCGGACCCGCGCGCCCAGCCGGGCGGCGGCCACCGCCTGGTTGGCGCCCTTGCCTCCGGCGGCCCGCACCACGGCGGCACCCGCGACCGTCTCGCCCCTGCCGGGCAGGCGCGTCACCTGGACCGTGAGATCCATGTTGAGGCTGCCGACGACGACCAGCTCCAGCTCACGCATCGTCGAGCCCGCCCACCGGGTCAGGGCAGCCGCAGGAACCCCGCCTGATCAGCGTGGCGGACAGGACCACGCGCTCGCCTCCCGACGATTCACCGATCTGCGCCGCCAGCAGCTCCACGGCCCCCCTGCCCAGTTCCTCGATCGGCTGGCGCATGGTGGTGAGCGCGGGCACGGTGTAGGAGGAGGCGGCGATGCCGTCGAACGAGCACAGCGCGACGTCGCCGGGCACGCTCAGCCCCAGCTCGGCCGCGGCGCGCATGACGCCGATCGCCTGCTCGTCGCTGGTCACGAAGAGCGCGGTGGGCCGGGCCTCGCGCGACAGGAGCCGCCGGCCGCTGAGGTAACCCTGCCGCCGCCCGAACGGGCCGTGGACCAGCGGCATCGCGTCCAGGTCGAGACCGGCCTCGGTCAGCGCCCGCGACCAGCCGGCGACACGGTCGACGGTCGGGTGGATGTCCTTCGGCCCCGCCACACAGCCGATGCGCCGATGCCCGTGCGAGAGCAGGTGGCTGGTCGCCTCGTGCGCGCCGCCCTCGTTGTCGACAAGCAGGTGGCTGGCAGGGATGTCGTCGAGCTTGCGGTCGAGCACGATGCACGGCACCCCGGAGGCGGCCAGCTGAGACCGCCAGGCGCGCGGGCCGTGGGCGGGGATCAGGATCAGCCCGTCCACCTGGCGGTCGATCAGGGTCCGCACGTAGGTGGCCTCGCGATCCTCGTCGTCCATCGCGTTGCCGAGCAGCAGCGTCAGGCCGTGCTCGAAGGCGACATCCTCGATCTCTCGGGCCAGCTCGGCGAAGAAGGGGTTGGCGTTGTCGGGGACGACGAGCCCGATCGTGTGCGTGCGGCTGGTGCGCAGCGAGCGGGCGACGGCGTTCGGCCGATAGCCGAGCTCCTCGATCGCGCGCAGCACCCGCTCGCGGGTGTGCGGGGCGACGTTCCTCGGCCCGTTGTTGAGCACGTAGCTGACGACGGCATCCGAAGTGCCGGCCAGCCGCGCCACATCGCGGCGTGTGACCACTGCGCAAGTCCCATCTACTCGTGTTGCAGCAGTATTCGGCTGCGGATTCCGCATAGCAACACGAGTAGATGGGACGTTATTAAGCCGTTACTGCAAGATTGCAGGACGGTCACGAATGGCTGTCCGAGGTTGTGCGCCGGCCCGCCGATGCCGCACATTGCCTCCTGTTCCCGTACGGCAGCACGGGGAATGTGCGCAGGTCAGGCCGTCCTGGGGCATGTGTGACACCCGGCCGCGACCATGTCGACGGACGGTGAATGGCCGCTGCAGCCTGGTCGTCCACCGCCCGTGACGCCATGATCTGCGGCAGGCGTGCATGACGGACTGCCGCCGGAACTCCCACGGACCATGCGCCTGGCCGAGCGCTTGACCTTCACCTTCGGGGAAGCCGCACAGTGGTCATGACCGGGCGACCGCCCGGAACGAGGGAGCCGTCCATGGGCTTGGTCAGCATCGGTGAGTTCGCGCGTATGTCTCGTCTGTCGCCCAAGGCGCTGCGTCTGTACGACGAACTCGGGCTGCTGGTGCCGGCCCGCGTCGACCCGGACACCGGATACCGCTGGTACGCGGCGACGCAACTCGATCAGGCCCGCCTGGTGGCCGCGCTGCGCCGGATCCGCGTCCCATTGGCCCGGATCCGGGACATCCTGGCCGTGGACGCGGCGTCGGCCGCCGAGGAGATCCGCACCTACTGGGCCGGAACCGAGGCCGAGCACGCCGCCCAGCGCGAACTGGTCGGCCACCTCGTTGACCGCCTTCACGGAGAGAAGTCCGCCATGTACGAGGTCACCGTCCGCGACCTGCCCGCACGCAGCCTGCTCAGCGTCATCCGCCGGGCGCACCAGGACGAACTGGTGCCCATAGGTGGGGAACTGTTCATCCACCGCCTGCGGCGCGGTGGCGTCCCACGGATCGAGGGGGTCGCCGGAGCGCCGTTCATGATCTACCACGGCGAGGTGAGCGGCGACAGCGACGGCCCGGTCGAGTGGTGCTGGCCCGTCCCCGACGACCAGGCCGACGCGATCGCAGCCAGGTTTCCCGACCTCACCCTGCGTACGGAGCCCGCGCACCAGGAAGCATGCGTCGACCCGGAGACGCCCGCGCAGTGGGTCAGCGGAACCCCGGCCGAGCTCGCCATCGGGGCGCTGGCCGCATGGGCTTCGCAGCAGCAGCGTCAGCCGTTCGGAGGTATCCGGCTCCGCCTCATCCCCAACCCCGAAAGCAGGGGGACAGGACCAGACAGCGAGTTCGCCCTGGCGCTGCGCTGACCCGGACTGAACCCCGGCGCATAGCCTGGCCGGGGCTCACTGCACACGTGTGCGCGGCCCCGGCTGCCAGGCCATTGGCACTTCTGCGGTTACCCACCGACTGCGTTCTCCTGTCGCACGTTATGGCGGAATAGAAGCCGATCTTCACCGGGTATTGACAGTCGCCGCGTCCTTGATGACACTTTGGGCGAAACACAGCGGAACGCGTTTGGATATTAATGTTAGCGCTAACAATTCAAATTCATGGATAAAGATGTTAGCGCTAACAGGTCGTTCTCCACCCCAATGGTCACCGCCGGGCACTGCGCTGTCTCGCAGCACACGAAAGGCACACTATGGGTTTCTGGTCTCTGCGCCACTGGCGGCGAACGGCCCTCACCGTCGCCTCCTCCGCTGCGCTCGTCGTCACCGCGCTGGTCGCCGTGCCAGGCACGGCACAGGCGGCCGGCACGTTGTCCTGCGACATCTACGCGAGCGGCGGCACGCCGTGCGTCGCCGCTCACAGCACCACCCGTGCGCTCTTCGGCTCCTACAGCGGGGCGCTCTACCAGGTGCGGCGCTGGTCCGACGGTGCGACGACCAACATCGGCGTGCTCAGCGCCGGCGGCTATGCGAACGCCGCGACCCAGGACTCCTTCTGCTCGGGCACGTACTGCACGATCGTTCGCATCTACGACCAGACGTCGCGCCACAACGACCTCACGATCGCTCCCGGCGGCGGCGCCAATCCCACAGCCGACCAAGGGGCGAACGCGGCGGCTCTGCCCGTGACGGCAGGTGGCCACAAGGTCTACGGCGTCTACATCTCCGCGGGCAACGGCTACCGCAACAACGCGACGAACGGCATCGCCACCGGCAGCCAGCCCGAGGGCATGTACATGGTGACCGAGGGCACCCATGTCAACGACCGGTGCTGCTTCGACTACGGCAACGCCGAGACCAACAACATGGACACCGGCAACGGCGACATGGACGCGATCTACTTCGGCACGCTGTGCTGGTTCTCACCGTGCGCGGGCGGACCGCGTGTCGCGGCGGACCTCGAGAACGGGTTGTTCGCCGGCGGCAACGGTTCCTGGACCGCGAACACCGGCCGTAGCTCCGCATTCGTGACGGCGATGCTGAAGAACAACGGCACCTCGACATACGCCATCAAGGACGGCAACGCGCAGTCCGGCAGCCTGGCGACGCGGTACAACGGAGCGCTGCCGACCCAGGCCGGCTACCGCCCGATGACCAAGCAAGGCGCGATCATCCTCGGCATCGGCGGCGACAACAGCAACGGCTCTGTCGGATCGTTCTTCGAAGGCGTGATGACCAGCGGCTATCCGAGCGACGCCACGGAGAACGCCGTGCAGGCCAACGTCGTCTCCGTCGGCTACAGCAAGAGCGTCACCTTCCCCGTGAACGGGGCCACCTACCGGCTCACGAACCTCACGAGCGGCAAGGTGCTCGACGCGGTCAACTGCGGCACGGCCAACGGCACGCAGATCGACCAGTGGCAGGCGCTCGGCAACACCTGCCAGCAGTGGCGCTTCAACAGCGTCGGTGCCAACAAGTGGACGATCACCAACGTCAACGCCGGCAAGGTGCTCGACGCGGTCAACTGCGGGGTGGCCCTCGGCACGGCCGTCAACCTGTGGGCGCCGCTCGGCAACACGTGCCAGCAGTGGGCGGTCATCCCCGCGGGCAACGGCCGATATGAGCTGGTGGTCGAGAACAGCGGCATGGTGCTCGACGACCAGAACTGCGGCACCGCGAACGGCACGCCGGCCCGGCTGTGGATGTGGCTCAACAACACCTGCCAGCTCTGGTCGATCGCACCGTAGGGCACCGGCTGGGCACGCTCGGGTGAGTCGCGTTCCACCGAACGGCATGAGCGTGGGACCGCCGGACGCCGGCGGTCCCACGCCCCATCTGCCGCGTCCTCTGCACCGCAGAGTCCGAGGGTGAGCGCCACCGGACGTCCATGGCCCACCGCCGTCCCGGGCTCCACACGCCATGTTCACCTGACCTGACGTGCTACCACGCGCGCCCGGCTGGTGCGCCTGCTGGCTCGGCCGGTTCACCACAGGCCGGACTCGGTGCTCGCGGGGGAGTGCGGCGCAGACCCGCGTAGGCGTCCCGCGCGGTGATCTCCCCGGTGAGCGCTGGTCGCAGCGCGAAACACAAGGCCGCTCTGCGTCCGGCGAATCCGTCACGTGACCCGATGACCGTAGATCGCGCCATCGCCGCCAGCGGTGATTTCATCTGACCATGCGGAAATACCTCATCATCGGCGTCCAGGGCAGCGGCAAAGGCACCCAGAGCGCTTTGCTGGCCCGTGCATACGAGCTCGTCCACATCAACGTGGGCGACATCTTCCGCTGGCACGTGCAGCAGCACACCAAGCTGGGCGCCCTGGTCCGGCGCACCATGGCGGCGGGCGAGCTGATCGGCGACGACCACGTGGAGAAGGTCGTGCGTGACCGGCTGGACCAGCACGACTGGAATTACGGCTTCATCATCGACGGTTTCCCCCGTAACCGCCGCCAGGCCGAGTTCTTCCTGGAGTCCTATGACATCGACGGCGTCATCCACCTGGACCTGCCGGACGAAGAGGTCAGGCGCCGCGTGCTGGCCAGGCGGCTGTGCCCCAACTGCGGCATGGACTACAACCTCATCTACGACCGCCCCGCCGAGGAGGGCATCTGCGAGGTCTGCGGCCACCAGCTCGTACGGCGGGCCGACGACACCGAGGGCGCCCTGGCCGAGCGCCTGCGCACCTACCACGACAAGACCGACCCCATCCTCGATCTGCTCCGCCGCAAGGAGTACGTCTTCACCATCGACGCCAGCCGATCCGTGGAGGAGGTCCAAACCTCCATCCGGAAGAGGCTCGCCCTCCCGCCCGCAGACTCCGGGCGGTAGCCGTACGGCTCATCGCCGGTCGCACAGGGGCGGCAGTGATGGGCCCGTGATGACCGGTCATCGGCCCGCTCACTGACGGACACCGCCTCCGCTGCCGGCACCGGCAAACCTGTTACGGCCCGCACAGCCGCACGATCTACGGATATGACCGGACAAACGGACTGGTGGGCCAACCTGCTGCAGGGGGCATTGAGTGCTGTGGTCGGAGGCGTGGTGGCCGCGCTCACGGCCTGGGCCGTGGTGATGATGAGTGCCCGGCGGACGCAACGCCAGACGGCCCATCAGAACGCGGTGCTGGCTTGCCAGGCCCTCGCAGCGGAGATCCATGCTCTGGGCCAGGTCATCTTCACCGCAGAGCCTTGGCGCCGAGGCCGCGCCCGCGCCCAGCGAGGACAACTCATGGCCGCGGTCGGCCGATTCTTCATCCTCAGCCACACTCACCAAGCGGTTATCGGTGCCTGGGACCCAGCGCTTGCCGAGCGGCTGCTGCAACGGCATACCGCGATCGAGGAGGTGCTGACGCAGGGCCAGGGGCTTGGCCTCGTTGCTCGCCGATGGACTGAGGCGGACCTCGAACAGTTCAATGACCGCACTAACCAGCTCTTCCGCGAGCTCCGGATCTGGCTGGGACAACCAGCGCCGTGACCGGACAGGACCGGCGTGCAACACGAGATCGTCCGCAACCTCGGCAGGAGTTGGTCAGAAGGACGACTTCTGGTTCGGCGTGAACTCCGTCGTCGGTGATGGCGCGGTCATGCTGCCATCACCCGGCCCTCGGCCGCCTGTTGTTACCCGTCGCTCGGCATGAGCGTGAAACGTCACTGGGATCGGGCACATTGGGGACCGAAACCCTGTGGGGATAGGCGACACGATCGTGAGTATGACGAGGTGTTCGGCATGGTGACCCTCGCCTGCCCGCGGGCACCCAGTGCTGGCTGATCGATCGTGTCCCGTGCTGGAAGGGCGATGTCATCCTCATCTGCCGATGACAGCGCCGCGCTCCGGGGACTGCGACGATGGTGGCGGGGCCGTCGGTCTTCAACTCCGCGGGAACATTTGTCCAAGACTGATGGTCGGCCGCCCGTGCATAGTCTCCGCATGACTGAGTACGACATTGCGCACTCGCATGGGATGCACGTGGTCCATGACGGCCCGCGGCAGGCGCCGCCGTTGTTGCTCATCCACGGATCGGGGGCCTCGGGCGGCTTCTGGAGCCCGGTGGTCCCGGCACTGGCCGGTCACCATCATGTCATCCGGGTCGACCTCCCGGGCTGCGGCCAGTCCCCGCCCGCGCCGTCGTACGACGTGCCTGCGCAGGCGGGCCAGGTGGCGGCGCTGCTGGACGACCTCGGCCTTGGTCACGTCGCCGTGGTCGGGCACTCCAGCGGCGGCTACGTCGCCACCGCGCTTGCCGAACAACGTCCCGACCTCGTGGGTTCGCTTGGACTGATCAGTAGCGGCCCAAGTCCGGATGCGCTCCTTCGGCAGCCGTTCATCCTTCGGGTCCTGTTGGCCCCGCCTTTGGGCCCGCTCATGTGGTCGAGGCGTTCGGATGCGATGATCCGCAGGGGGATCAGCGCGACGGCCGCTCGCCCGGTGGACCTCCCGGACGACGTGGTCGCCGACGTACGGGGCATCACCTACCGCGTGATGAGGACGGTGCTGCGCCGGAACACCGCGTACATCGCCGGGCGGAGCGTGCCCGAGCGTCTCGCCGCCCTTGAGGTCCCGGTGCTGGTGATCTTCGGCGCTGCTGACCCCCGTTGGGAGCCGTCGTCGGCACACCAGTACGACGCGGTGCCGAACGCGCGGGTCGAGCTGATGCCCGGCGTCGGGCACCTACCCATGTTGGAAGCGCCCGAGACGACCAGCAAACTGCTGCTGAGCTTCACGGCAACGGGCCGCTGACAGCCCACCCATGATCCCTGAGGCCTAGACTGGTCAGGTGTTGTCGACCGGGACGCCACCTGACCGGGCGTGGGTGGACGTCGCAGTCCCACGCCCGTCGGTTCGGCTGCCGGGGGTCAGCATGGCCGGGTTCCGCCATCGTGCCCCGACCTTTGTGGACATCGCCATGGTCGCGTACCCATCCGTCACCCTGCTCGTCGATCTGAGCGAGGGAGAAGGCGTCGTCTACGAAACCCATGGCCGGCACGAGCGCGGCAGTGTCGTGGTCGGGCTCCTCCCCGGCGATCTTCGGGCAACTGGCCGGGGAGCCGGACAGTTGCTCCAGATCCGGCTGGAGCCGGTCGCGGCGGCTGCGTTGTTCGGCGCATCGACCGAGCTCAGCGGGACGGTGGTAGCCCTTGAGGATGTCTGGGGCCGCGACGCCGGGCGAGCCGTGGACAGGCTGCGCGCCGCCGCGTCGTGGGACGAACGGTTCACCATCGCGGTGGACATCCTCGGCCGACGGCTGGGCGCCCACCCACCGGTCGATCCGCAGGTCGCCTACACCTGGCGGCGGACGCTCACCAGCCGGGGGCGAGTGCGGGTCGACGGCCTGGCGGAGGAGGTCGGCTGGAGCCGCAAGCGCCTGTGGTCCCGCTTCCGGTCCCAGCTCGGCATCACCCCCAAACGCGCCGCCCAACTGGTGCGCTTCGACCACGCCGCCCACCTTCTCGCGGCGGGTCACGCCGCCGCCCGCGTTGCCACCGAGAGCGGCTACGTCGACCAGTCCCACCTCCACCGCGAGGTCACGACGTTTGCCGGGCTCACGCCCACGGCCCTGGCCGTCGCGCCATGGCTCGCGATCGACGACGTTGCGTGGCCGGCTTCATCGCCGACCCAGCGCCCTGCGAAGGGTGGCGAACGCATCCCCGACCTTCGTTGAACAGCTTGCCTACACGATGCGGCTGCCACGCGCTGCGCAGATTGAGAAACCCGCCGCGTCAGGGCAGTTTCGTCAAAGTCCCCGCGAAAGGTTCGCTGGTCGTGGCTGCATCTCGAGAACTTCCTGCCCGGCACTTGCCGCGAGGAGCGTGATGCCGACGACGGGCGCGACTCCTCCGAGCGAGCAGCTTCTCAAGCTGGAGATCGACCGCCTCGACCTCATCATGGCGAGCTGGTGGCCTCGAGTCAGGACGCTGCCTCGGCCGGCTGGGACGACTTGCCCACGACGCGGGTGAGAGTGATCATGATCGCTCCGAAGACGGCCGTGACGGCGAACACGGTGAAGCCCAGGCTCTGGTGGCCGCCTGCGGTGAGGACGCCGCCGAGCGTGGGACCGACCACGGCGCCGAAGCGGCCGAGCCCGGCCGTCCAGCCGAGCGCGGTGGCCCGGCTCTCGGTCGGGTAGCGGGCGGCGACGGCCGCGTACACCATCGTCTGGGCGCTGTTCAGGAACACGCCGGTGAGGAAGACGACGAGGTACGTGAGCGCCAGCGCCATGTGGAGGCCCAGGAGGAAGGTGCACACCGCGGTGAGCGCGAACCAGACGGCCGAGACGCGGGCGGCGCCGAAGCGGTCGGCGATCCGGCCGGCGACCAGCATCCCGACGATGCCGCCGGCGTTGGCCACGAGCAGGAAGGCCAGCGCGTCACCCAGGTTGTATCCGCTGTCGCGCATCATGCTCGGCAGCCAGGTGTTCACGCCGTAGACAAGCAGCAGGCCGCCGAAGGAGGCCAGCCAGAACACGATGGTGGTCACCCACATGGACCCGGCGAACAGGCCGCGCAGGGCCACCCAGCGGTCGGCGGCCGTCCGGCGGATGGTCTGGGCGGCCGGGAAGTCCGCCAGGTCGACCCCGTGCCGGCGGGCCAGGGCCTCGGCCTCGCTCCGGCGGCCGCGGGCGACGAGGAAGCCGAGGGATTCCGGCAGCAGCGACAGCACCAGCGGCACGGCGATCAGCAGCGGGATGACGCCGACCCAGAACATCGAGCGCCAGCCGAAGGCCGCGACCAGCCACAGGCTGAGCAGTGAGGCCAGAATGCCGCCCGCGTGGTGGGCGGTCATCAGCGCGCCGATCATGAAGCTGCCGCGGCCCCTGGGCGCGTACTCGTTGACCATCGCGATCGCGGTGGGCAGCAGGCCGCCCAGGCCGAGGCCGGCGATGAAGCGGCCGAGGCCGAGCACGCCGACGCTCGGCGCCACGGCGCACAGGGCCGACGCGAGCGAGAACAGCACGCAGCACCAGGCGATGATCTTCTTGCGGCCGAGCCAGTCGGTGACGGTGCCCGCGACGAGCGCGCCGATGAGCATGCCGAAGGTGGCGTAGCTGTTGACCACGCCGCCCATGGGCCTGGTCATGCCCAGGGCGGGATCCTCGAGCATCTTGGGCAGTATGGCCCCGTACATGAACATGTCCAGGCCGTCGAACATGACGACGAGCCAGCACAGGCTGAACACCAGGGCGACCAGCCTGGTGGGCCGCCCTGAGACGGCGGTGGACGGGATTGTCGACATGGGGGGTTCCTCTCGAAGAGACGGGGTCTCAGGCACGGCGGCGTGAGCGGGCCGGCGCGACGGCGGCCCACCTCACTGCAGGGGTTCTTCGCACGATCTCCCCCTCTCGACGCGGGGGGTGGGGTGTGCCGACGGTAACCCTCCGCAAACATGTTGGCAATATGCTGAATGAAATTGTTGACAATCTTGTTGCCGTAGATTTAGCCTCGACACGCACTCATCGAGGAGGGCATCCATGCCGATCGGCGGCGAAGAGGCGAAGCAGCAAGCGCTCGCCAGTTTGCGTGAGGCCATCATGCGGGGCGACATGGCCCCCGGCCAGCGCCTGGTCGAGGAGGAGCTGGCCGAGCAGATCGGGGTGAACCGGGCCAGCATCCGGGCCGCGCTGATCGATCTGACCGCCGAAGGGCTGGTCGAGCGCATCCGCAATCGAGGCGCCCGGGTGCGGGTGGTCTCGCTGGAGGAGGCGGTCGCCATCACCGAGTGCAGGATGGTGCTCGAAGGGCTGTGTGCCGCCAAGGCCGCGGTGCAGGCCTCCGACGAGCAGCTGAGCGAGCTCGCGGCGTTGGGCGAGGCGATGGCGAAGGCGGTGGCCAACGGTGAGCCGCTGACCTACTCGACGCTCAACCACGAGCTGCACGCCTCTGTCCGCCGGATCTCCGGGCAGCAGGTGGCGGTGGAGCTGCTGGAGCGGCTCAATGCCCAGCTGGTACGGCACCGCTTCCAGCTCGCACTTCGCCCTGGGCGTCCCCAGAAGTCCCTTGATGAGCATCTGGCGTTGATAGCGGCGATCCGGGCCCGTGACCCGCAGGCCGCCGAGGCCGCCGCGCACGCCCACCTGGCCAGCGTCATCGACGCGCTGAAGGATTCAACGCCCTGAAGGAATCGACGCCGTAAAGGAGTCAACGCCCTGAAGGAGGAGTACCCATGACGCAATCCACCCTCGTCGTCAGCGCGCACGCCGGCGACTTCGTCTGGCGGGCGGGCGGGGCGATCGCCCTGGCCGCCGCGCGGGGCGAGCGGGTCACCGTCGTCTGCCTGTCGTACGGGGAGCGCGGCGAGTCCGCCGAGGCCTGGCGGCAGGGCAGGACCCTCGAAGAGATCAAGGCGCTCCGGCGCGCCGAGGCCGAGCAGGCGGCCGCCGCTCTCGGGGCCGGTGACATCCGTTTCCTGGACGCCGGTGACTACCCGCTGCGTGAGACGCCCGAGCTCCACGACGAGCTGGTGAAGATCTACCGGGAGGTGGTGCCGACCGTCGTGCTCACGCATCCGGCGGAGGATCCGTACAACGGCGACCACCCCGCCGCGTGCCGCATGGCGCTGCAGGCCCGGGTCCTGGCTCAGGCGATCGGGTACCCGGCGCCTGGTGAGCCGCTCGGCGCGCCACCGGTGTTCTTCTTCGAGCCCCACCAACCCGAAATGTCGGGATTTATCCCCCAAGTTCTGCTGGACATCACCGAGGTGTTCGAGAGCAAGCGGAAGGCGATGGAATGCCTACCCGCCCAGAAGCACCTGTGGGACTACTACACCGATCTGGCGGTACGGCGAGGCGTCCAGCTCAAGCGCAACGCGGGCCCGAACCTGGGACTGCCGCACAAGACGTACGGTGAGGCCTACATGCGGCCTTACCCCCAGGTGACGGCAGTGCTCTCATGACCGAGCTTGCCGAGGTCATCAATGAACACAGCACCGGTGTGATCGTCACCGACCCGCCGCGGGCGGAGGCGGCCGCGGTGTCGGCGCTGGCGGGGTACGGCGTGGCGACGGTGCATGAGGCCCTGGGCCGGACCGGCTGCCTCGGCCCGGGATTGCGGCCCATCCAGCAGGGTGTGCGGGTGTGCGGCACGGCGGTCACCGTGCTCTGCCGGCCCGGCGACAACCTCATGGTGCATGCGGCGGTCGAGCAGTGCCGCGAGGGTGACCTGATGGTGGTGACGACGACGTCGCCGTGCACGGACGGCCTGTTCGGCGAGCTCTTCGCCACCGCGCTGCAGGCACGCGGCGTGCGCGGTCTGGTGATCAACGCGGGCGTGCGCGACACCGCGGAGCTGCGCGCGATGGGTTTCCCCGTCTGGTCGGCGGCCGTCTGCGCGCAGGGCACGGTCAAGGCCAGCCCCGGGTCGGTCAACGTGCCCGTGGTCGTCGGCGGCCAGGTGATCAGGCCGGGTGACGCGATCCTCGCCGACGACGACGGCGTGATGTGCGTACCACGCGATCTCGTCGCCACGGCCGTGCAGGCGGCGGTGGCGAGGACGGCGAAGGAGGAGGCCTCGCGGGCGGCGTTCGCCGCGGGCGAGCTCGGCCTCGACCGGTACGGCCTGCGCGAGACGCTGGAGCGACTCGGCGTGCGGTACGTGAAGGCCGAGGAGCACGACGGATGACCGGCCTGCGGTACGTGAGAGCCGAGGAGCACGACGGATGACCGGCCTGCGCTGCATGCTCATGCGCGGCGGCACCTCCAAAGGCGCCTACTTCCTCGCCGACGACCTTCCCGCCGACCCCGCGGCCCGCGACGACCTGTTGCTGCGCGTCATGGGCAGCCCCGACCCGCGCCAGATCGACGGCCTGGGCGGCGCGCACCCGCTGACCAGCAAGGTAGCGGTGGTCGCGAGAAGCACGGACCCCGAGGCCGACGTCGACTACCTCTTCCTGCAGGTCGCCGTCGAATCCCCGGAGGTCGCAGACCAGCAGAACTGCGGCAACCTCCTCGCCGGAGTCGGCCCGTTCGCAGTCGAGCGGGGGCTGGTCCCGGCCGCCGACGGCCGGACCTCCGTCCGGATCCGCATGCTCAACACCGGCGAGCCGGCCGTGGCCACCTTCCCCACGCCGGGCGGAGCGGTCAGCTATGACGGCTCGACCGAAATTTCGGGCGTGCCCGGTACGGCGGCCGCCGTCGTGATCGAGTTCCCCGGCTCCGCCTCGCCCCTGCTGCCGACGGGACATGCCCGCGACAAGGTGGCAGGCGCCGAGGTGACGTGCGTGGACAACGGCATGCCGGTGGTGCTCATCCGTGCGGCAGACCTCGGCGTCACCGGCTATGAGAGCCCGGCCGAGCTGGAGGCCGACCAGGCGTTGGCGGCCAGGCTGCACGAGATCCGCTTCGCGGCCGCCGAGCTGATGGGCCTCGGTGACGTCAGCCGTACCAGCGTGCCCAAGCTCACCCTGATCGCGCCTGCGAGGGACGGCGGCGCCGTCTGCACCCGGACCTTCATCCCCGTCCGCTGCCACACCGCCATCGGCGTGCTCGGCGCGGCGAGCGTCGCGGCGGGCCTGCTGATCCCGGGCAACATCGGTGAGGATCTCCACGTCCGGGGGGAGCGGATCCGCATCGAACACCCGACAGGGTTTCTCGACCTCGAGATCGCCCTCGACGAGGGACCGTACGCGGCGCGCACCGCCGTCGTCCGCACCGCCCGCAAGATCTTCGACGGCACGGTCTTTCCGCGCCCCTAGGGAGGTTTCACATGGCCCCGCCGCTGGGAGACATCGCCCACCTCGGCCACGTCCAGCTCCTCACCCCCGACCTCGACCGCAGCGTGTGGTTCTTCACCGAGATCCTCGGCATGACCGAGAACGGCCGTTCGGGGGATTCGGTCTGGTTGCGCACCTGGGACGACTACGAGCACCACAGCCTCACCCTGGTCGCGCACTCCACCTCCGGCGTCCGCCGTACGGCGTTGCGAACCTCCAGCGAGGAGGCGCTGAACCGCCGGGTCAAGGCGCTGCAGGAGGCCGGGCACGCCGGCGAGTGGGTGGAGGACGAGCCGGGCATCGGGCCGCTGTACGTCACGCGCGACCCGGACGGACACGAGGTCGCGCTGTACTGGGAGAGCGAGTGGTACCAGGCGCCGGAACACCTGCGCCCAGGGCTGAAGAACCAGCCGCAGGCAAAACCCGGCCACGGCGTCGGCGTACGCCGGCTCGACCACGTCAACTACCTGGCCGCCTCGGTGCTCCCCAACGCCGAGTTCACCGAGCACCTGCTCGGAGCCAGGCCCACCGAGCAGATCCAGCTCGACGGCGGCAGGATCAGCGCCCGCTGGCTGACCTTCACCGACAAGTCCTACGACATCGTCTACACCGAGGACTGGACCGGCTCGAACGGGCGACTGCACCACATCGCCTTCGCGACCGACACCCGCGAGGACATCCTGCGCGCCGCCGACCTCTGCCTGGACCGCGGCGTCTTCATCGAGACCGGGCCGCACAAGCACGCGATCCAGCAGACGTTCTTCCTGTACGTCTACGAGCCGGGCGGCAATCGCATCGAGCTGTGCAACCCGCTCACCCGGCTCGTGCTCGCGCCGGACTGGCCGTTGATCACCTGGACCGAGGCCGAACGCGCCAAGGGGCAGGCATGGGGTCTGAAGACCATCGCGTCCTTCCACACCCACGGCACTCCTCCCACGGAGTAGGACGCGGCGTTTTTCGCACGTCAGCGGGCCTTCGCGTCAAGCGGATTCGCGCCACAGCATGCGCGGGCGCACCGTACGCCGCATCGGTGGCAGTTCGGCGAAGTCGGCGGCGGCCAGCGCGTCGGCGATGTCCAGCGCGTTGGTCACCAGCGCGTGGCGATCGATGGAGACCGTGGTCAATGTCGGATGCACGGCCTCGCCCAGGGTGAGACCGTCGATGCCGCAGATCCGCACCTGGCCGGGCACGTCGATGCCGAGCGCGTGCGAGGCCTGCACCGCGCCGATCGCCATGAGGTCGTTGAAGACCAGCACCGCGTCCATGTCCGGATGGGCGCCGACGAGCTCGGCGAACGCCTGACCGCCGCCGGCCATGGACTCCTCGCCGAAGGCGACCATCTTCGCAGACTCGGGACCGGCGAACTCCGCGAAGTACCCGCACCGCGGGGAGGGCACGTAGGTGGGGGAGTCCCGCAGGGGGGAGTCGATCATGCCGATGCGCCGCGCGCCCGTGCCGCGCAGGGCCTCGATCGCCGCACGGACGCCTTCGCGCAGGTCGACTTCGACGGAGTGCATGCCGGGCAGGCTGCCCGTCCGTTCCAGCATCACGAACGGGAGGCCGCGGCCGGCTGCGAGGAGGTCGTCGTCGTCCAGCTTGAAGTGCCCGATGAACAGATCCACCTGACCTGACAGCATCTCGAGCGCGCTCGCCTCGTCCTCCGTCTCGGTGGAGGCCATCACCACGTGCCAGCCGCGCTCGGCGGCGGTGTTGAGCAGGTCGCCGGCGATCTCGGTGAAGTACGGATTACGGAAGGTCGCCACTAAATAACCCATCGCGCGAGTCTTCTTCCGCACGACCAGGTTGCGGGCGAACCGGCTCGGCCGGTATCCGAGCCGCTGGCAGGCGTCCAGCACGCGCTGCTTGGTCTGTTCGCTGATCTGCCCCATGTCGTTGATGGCGCGGGTCACGGTCTGCCGGGAGACTCCGGCGGCCCGCGCCACATCGTTGATCGTCACACGTTTCGCCATCGCCGTCCCAGGTTCGTCGCCTGGACAGATCGTACTGATCGTAGTGATGGAGCCGGGTCCGGCCCGGGCGGGCGGAAGCCGACACTGCCGGGAACGGCTTCCGCCCGTGGAGGGCGCCCTTCCGGGGAGCCGTGGCGGGCGCCGCTCCGGGAGTCAGCGGGGCGGGCTCGTCGAGCGGACCGGGCGAACCCGGGATCGGTTCATCCCGAACATCGCGCCGAGCCCGAGGAGCAAGGTGATCGCGCCGGTCACCACGTTGCTCCAGATCGTCCCCGTGTTGGCCACGTTGCCACTGACGACCCAGGGAGCGATGATCGTCCACACGCCGATCAGAGGCGTGATCCAGGCGATGCCGTGAGTCCGCTCCGATGCCGAGGCCAGCCCGAGAGCCAGCATCGCGACCGCGATTCCGACGATCAGATTGTTCGCGGCCAGGGTCGTGAAACCGTTGAACCCGACGACCCACGGAGAGATCGCGAGATAGAGCCCGGCCAGGAACGTCAGACCGGTGACCGCCCTGAGCGTCGGGGCCTCTGCGGCGAGCTCGTATTTGGCCCGCAGCTCCATGATGTCGGGGTGCATCCCCATTGTCTCGCCAGCCATGTCTTCCACCACCTTTGCGCATGCGCCGGCATGCGTACCTGAGGTTGTGAGATCGGCGGCCGTGGATGGTGGCGGCCCCAGAACCGTACTCTCTCGTCCGGCCGCCCGATATGTACCACTTACTGTGATATTATCACATTAAGAGGTTTTTGGTATGGGGCGACGATCCGAACGGCTGACCGCGCGCGACTACGCGAACCTCCTCTCGTTCCGGGTCGGGCTGCGCCGCTTCCTGCGGTGGAGTAAGGAGCGGGCGGCCGAAGTGGGCCTCACCTCGACACAGCACCAGCTCCTGCTGGCCATCCGCGGGCATCCCGACTCGCGCGGACCCACCATCGGAGAGGTCGCCGACTACCTGTGCACCCGGCATCACAGCGCCGTACAGCTGGTCGATCGCGTGGAGCGGCTCGGCCTGATCAGCCGCAACCGCGGACGGGTCAGGGACCGCCGGGAAGTACGTCTGACCCTGACCGAGGCGGGCCAGGCCAAGCTGGCCCTGCTCAGCGGCGCCCATCTGGAGGAGCTTCAGCGGATGGCCCCCATGATCAACACCCTGGTCGATTCGGCGGCCGGATGCCATGCCGCCGGTTCCCTGCACTGAGCCAGGCATACGGCGGGCGCATGGGATGCGCCCGCCGTGGCCATGAAGGAGTCAGCAGGTGGAGTTGGTCTGCGTCAGCAGGCCCAGCCGCCAGGGCAGGGAGTTGTAGTCGCCGCCGGCGCTGGGGTTCAGGCCCTGGTAGAGGTAGCGCATGTTGCAGGGGCTGATGGTCAGGGTCTGGTCAACGCCGTCGCGGATCATCTCGCCGTGGCTGATGTCCCTGGTCCAGGCCGTGCCGTCGAAGGTGACGTTGTTGGCCCGGGCGAACGGGTTGCTCTCGGTGGCCGCCAGCGGCGTCCACGAACCGCCGATGCCGGTCGACGTCCAGGAGCGGAAGTAGCGCTTGCCGTCGCTGCCGATCGCCTCCACCAGCATCAGGTACTGGTTCGTGCCCTTGACCTTGTAGACGTTGGACGCCTCGAACAGGTTGTTCTTGTTGGAGTCCTGCATGGCGATGACCGGCTGGGAGAAGCCGTTGGGGAAGTTCGCCACGGTCGTCTGCGAGCGGTACAGGTGGCCGTTGTCGTCGGAGGAGAACAGGTAGCAGTTGGCGTTGTCGCAGATCACCCACATGTCGACCCAGTAGCCGTTGCCGATGTTCTGCCGGATGATGTCGGGCATGCCGGAGTAGAAGTGCTGCGGCGCGCTCCAGGAGCGGGGGTTGCTGATGTCGGTGGTGGTGGAGTACGACGCGTTGCCGGTCTGGTAGACCAGGTACCACTTGTTCTGCGGGGCGAAGTAGAACACCTCCGGCGCCGCCCGGTAACCGGTCCCGATGCCGCTCTGGTCGAGGTAGTACTGCGGGGCCGAAGCCGCCTGTGACCAGTCGGTGAAGTTCGTGTAGACCAGGTTGTAGCCCGAGGAGTTGGCGGTGCTGGCGAACACGTGCCACTTGCCGTTGTAGTAGACCACCGACGGGTCCTTGATGCCCGCGATGTTATGGGTGGCGTCCGACTTCGGGGCGATCAGCTGGCCGCTGGAGCTCCACCGGAAGCTCGAAGGAAGCGTCCCGGTGCCACCCGTCGGCGTCGGGGTCGGCGTCGGGGTCGGGGTCGGCGTCGGGGTCGGGGTCGGGGTCGGGGTCGGGGTGGGCGTCGGGGTGGGCTCGCCGGGGCTGCCGGTGCAGGCCACGCCGTTCAGCGAGAACGCGGTCGGCGCCGGGTTGGAGCCGCTCCAGGAGCCGTTGAAGCCGAAGGAGACGGTGCCGCCGGAAGGGACGGCGGCGTTGTAGCCGGCGTTGCTCACCGTCACCGACGAACCCGACTGGGAGACGGTGCCGTTCCAGAGCTGGGTGATCTGCTGGCCGGCGCCGAAGGACCAGGACAGCCGCCAGCCGTTGAGCGCGTCGCCCAGGTTGTTGATGGTGACGTTGGCATTGAAGCCGCTGTTCCACTGGGAGCCGACGGTGTAGTCGACCCGGCACGCGAGGGCGGCCTGCGCGCCCTGCGCGTTCAGCAGCCCGGCCGCCGCGATCAGCATGAGGGGAACCGCGGTGATCGCGAGCCGCCGGCGCAGGGCCCGCCGACCGGGTGAGGGCGCGTCGGGCGGCCGGGAGGCGGTCGCACGAGATCGCCAGGGTAGGCGCATTTGTCGCTCCTTTTCGTCGGGTACGCCCTGAGGAAGGGGGCATGACGGCCCAGCAAACTGTTATCGCTAACATCGGACCGCGGGGTCGCCGAATGCGGCGTCCCCGCGGTCATCGGTCAGGTGGCGGTGCAGGTGAGCGCCGGTGTGGCGGGGGTCCCACCGGCGATGAAGCCGAAGGTGGTGCTGGCATCGGCGGCGAGGCTGCCGTTCCAGGACTCGTTGCGGACGTTGACGGACGTTCCGGTGCCTGACCTGACGCCGCCCCAGACCTGGGTGATGCTCTGAGCTCCTGGCCAGCTCCAGACGACCGTCCAGCCCTTGATCGCCGAGTTGCCTGCGCGGACGGTGACCGTGGACTGGAAGCCTCCCGACCAGGCGTTGACCGTCTGGATCGTCGCCGCGCACCCGGTCGGCACCGGCGTGGGTGTGGGGGTCGGCGTGGGCGTGGGAGTGAGGGTCGGACCGGGGGTGCCGCCGGTGGGGATGGTCCAGGGGATCTGGGCCGGGGTGGGCGCCGGATAGGGCACGCTGTCGAACGTGCGGGAGATCGGCCGGTTCATGAGGTACTTGTCGGCGAAGTCCATGATCGCGTTGTAGTCGTTCATGTCGATCTGGTGGCCGCCCGGGCGGTAGGCGATGCCGATCCGATCACCGGCGCCGAGGTACTGGTAGACCATCTTGGCGGCCCGGTAGGTCAGGCCGCTGCCCTGGGGGTTGGTCCGCATGTCCGAGCCCTCGGTGCCGTTGGTGGCCAGCAGCGGCCGGGGCGCCACCAGCGCCGCCACCGAGTTCTGGTCGAACGGCAGCCGGTTGGCCTGGTTGCGGAACGTCGCGAAGCGCGGCGTGAACCAGTAGGCGGCGCCGAGGATGTCCTCGAGCTTCTCGTCGTTGGTGTTGTTGGTGAAGAAGAAGCGGTAGTTGCCCATCCCGGCCGTACCCGACGATCCGGGGACGGTCAGCGCGATCCGCTCGTCGAACGCGCCCGCGACCACGGCCGCCTTGCCATAGCGGGAGTAGCCCGACACGCCGACCTTGGTGCCGTCGATCTGGGGCACCGCCGCCTTGATCGCGTCCAGCGTGCGGTGGACGCCCCATGCCCAGGCCATGAGCACGCCGGTGTCCACGTTCGAGTCGTTGTACAGCGTCCAGAACGCGCCGGTCTTGGAGGTGCTGTCGGCGGCGATGCTGTTGGGATCGATGCTGACCTCGGCGTACCCGCGGTTGGTGGCGCTGGCCGCCAGCGGGTTGAGCAGGATGAGCGCGGGGAACGGGCCGTTGCCGGCGGGCAGCCGCAGGGTCGCGTTGAACGAGGCCGAGCGGCCGTTGGCCTGCACGGTCACGGTCAGGGTGCTGCCGTTGCGCGTGCCGGTGACGCTGGTGGGCGCGGGGGGCAGGTGCCCGTACTCGTAGTACTGGATCAGCTCGCTGAGCTGCGCCCGCCGGCACGACCACTCCGAGGGGTCGGTCAGCCGGGTGCCGTCCCATGTCTTGAACGGGTCGGGCAGCTCCGGGACCGCCGGGAGCGACCCGGGGGCGGGCAGCGACGATGGCAGGGAGGTGCAGCCTGCCGCGCCCGCGTTCGGCGAGACGAGCGCGAAGAGGACGGCCGCGGCGACGACCAGGGCCGCGGTGAGCGCGGCGACCGTCGGCCTATGGCTTGTCCGGGGGGATGCGCCCAACGTGACCTCCTTTTCCAGGGGCGGTCACCACCGCTGGGGCGGGTGCTGACGGCCCGCTTGGGGGCCAAGTCTGGAAAACCCCCCGAAAGGAGTCAATATTGCTCCGAAATATTCGGTGCTCTTGACGGTTTGCCCAGGTCTGATTTCCGCAGGTTAGGCAGGCGAAGCGCAGGGCCAGCCGCACCGAAAGTTTCGGATATCGAGATGAAATTTTCATCCCAGGGAATGCGAAGCGGGGGCAGGGTGTCCCTGCCCCCGCTTCGGCGGTCACTTCACGAGATAGGCGTCGGAGAAGGTCTGCTGGACGGAGTTGCCGTCCCTGTCCTTCGCCTCGACCTTGATCGAGATGCTGCCCGGGCCCTTCGGGTTGAGCACGAGCACCTTGCCGCCCGGCAGCACAGCGGCCTGCGTCCAGTGCGCGCCCTTGTCACCCGAGATCCAGACGCCCCGGAGCGACGGCGACCTGCCGCCCTCGAGGTTGACGGTGAAGGCGAACGGCCTGCCGCCCTGGACCGTGTCGTTCTCCGGCAGCCCGAGCTCGTACCTCGGCCGGATCAGCGGCACCTGGGCGCAGGGCTCCTTGTCGTCCCACAGCACGGTGTCCAGGCAGGCGTACGGGGAGTTGCTGCCCGTCGGGCGGGCAGAGCGGAACGTCCAGGTGGTTTCGACGCTGGAGCCGGAGTGCTTCCCGGGGAACGCGTCCTTCCACGAGTCCGTCAGCCGGTACGTGCCCGACCCGGCGGGGACGGTGTAGTAGGGCACGCCCAGGTCGTCGTACTCCGGCTTGACCTCGGTGTCGCCGCTGAACAGGCGGATCTCCTCGGTCCCCGGGGCGCCCTGGTACATGTGGCTCGGATCGGAGGCGTCGGAGTAGTACCCGAAGCCGACCGGGCTGAGCGCGCGCAGCCGCAGCCGGTCGCCCTGGCGGCAGCCGTCGCAGTAGAGGGCCGGGCTGACCCAGTCCGGCAGGCCTGAGCCGGTCGTGAACTGCGCGGGCACGATGGCCTCGTTCCAGTCCTCCCGCTCGTGGGTGGCGCGGGTGAAGCCACGGGAGGAGACCCCGAAGCGCGTGCCGTATGTGGCGGGGTCGAAGAACACGTACTCGCGCTCCCACAGCACGTCCCGGCCGGGCGAGTTGTAGTACTCGGTCCTCGCCGCGGGCCCGGCGAAGCCGTGCGAGCCGCGGACGCTGAGGCGCTGCTCGTTCGAGTAGGTGTGGTTGACCTCGGTGAAGTTCGTCTTCGGCCCCCACGTGCCCGCCTCCGCGGGGAACTGCGCGTGGTAGGTGGTGTCGATCTCGGTGAGGTCCCGGGCCTTCGGAGCGAAGTTCAGGCGGCCCGCCGTGGTCCCCTTCACGTAGTAGGCCAGCTTGTACTCGAACGGGGTGGTAGGCGTGGAGTGCAGAGCGGCGCTCGGGTACGGCTTGCGGGCCAGGGCCTTGCCGAGCCGGTCGGCCTCGCCGCTGTCGATCCACAGCACCGGGATCTTGTCCTGTGCCGTGTAGTGCGAGTCGCTGAGCAGCCAGGCGAACCGGTCGCTGGTGACCACGCCCGCGGCTCCGGCCTTGATGGCCAGGTCCATGTCGGCCAGGAAGAGCTGGAGCGAGTCCCTGGCCGGGAGGTGGACGAGCTTGCCGCGGATGTCCGCGCCGCCGCGCATGTCGTCACCCGTGGTCAGGCTCAGGCGCCTGTCGGAGGTGAACTTGGGCACCAGCGGGTCGTGCTCGCTGACGTAGTGGGGGTTGAGCTGGAGCCCCGGCACGGTCAGCTCGACCTCGGGAGCGCGGCGGATCTGGTCGAACAGCAACGTGTAGGTGCCCACCGTGGGCGCCTTCCGCACCCGAGAGACCCAGTATCCGCCCGTGTTGACCGGCTCGTAGCTGAGCAGCGAGGCGCCCGCGTACAGCCGGCCCGAGGCGGTCGTGCGGGCGGTCATCACGTTCATGAACACCGGCTCGGACCTGCGCGGCGTGCTCACCTGGATCGGCTCGACATCGGTCGCGTCCAAGGTCACCGTGGTGTCGCCGTCGAGCTTGATCTCGGGGGCGAGCAGCAGGCCGTACTGGAGTTGCCGGTCCGGCTTGGTGTACCACCAGGGCGCGTCGCCGATGGAGTAGACGCCGCCGTGGGCGAGCTTGAGCTCGGTCTCCAGCGTGCCGGGCGTGTCAGTGGTCCGCCAGTTGTCGGTGGCCACGGACATCGGTTCGCCTTCGAGGAGCGGGTCGGTGTCGCTGACCCGGACGGAGGACAGGATGCCCGGATTGAGGGTCCATTCCGGCTTGCCGATGAGCCTGACGCGCACGGTGTCCATCTTGGCCCCCTTGTGGAGGGCGATGGGCGCCGTCAGCCGGGCCGTGCCCGCGGTGGCCGTCACGCGGCCCTCGTACCAGCCGGGGTCGCCGAGCGTGGGCTCGATGGTGAGGTCGGCGCTCGCCGTGCCACCCGCGGGGACCGTCAGCGACGACGGGGTGAGCGTGGCCATCCCCGACGGCGACGGGGCGTCGCCGCGCTTCAGCGTCAAGGACAGGGCCAGCGTGACGGGCTCCTTGCCGGTGTTGCGGAAGGTCACCTTCCTGGCCAGGGTCTGGCCGGTGTACGGGTCGCTGAACCCCGCGTACACCGTCGCCAGGTCGGCGAAGACCTGCTGGGTGACGGCCCGCCCGATGTCGAGGCGGCCCGCGCCCTGGTCGTAGGCCGCGGCGTCGCCCGGCTGCGCGGTGCCCGTCAGCGCGGTCTTGATCTGGTCGGGCGTCCAGTCGGGGTGCTGGGCGGCGAGGATGCCCGCGGCGGCCGCCACGTGCGGCGTGGCCATCGAGGTGCCGGACGCCGCGGTGTAGTGCTCGTCGATCGGGCCCCCGCCCGGGACGCTGCTGCCGGCTCCCAGCGAGGTGCCCGCCGCGCGCGCCGCGATGATGTTCACGCCGGGCGCGGTGATCTCCGGCTTGATCGCGAAGTCGTCGCTCAGGCGCGGGCCGCGGCTGGAGAACGAAGCGATCTTGTCGGACGAGTCGACCGCGCCGACGGTGAGCGCCGAGGTCGCCGCGCCGGGGGAGGCGACGGTGTACCGGCCGGGGCCCGAGTTGCCCGCCGCGACCACGAAGAGCGTGCCGTACGCGGCGGTCAGCTCGTTGGCCGCCTGGCTCAGCGGGTCTGTGCCGTCGGTCGGGGTGCTGCTGCCCAGGCTCATGTTGACCACCCGGGCGTGCTCGGTGGCCGCCTGCCACTGCATCGCCGCGATGATCTCGGAGTTGCTGCCGCTGCCCGTGTCGTCCAGCGCCTTGGCGATGGTCAGCCGGGCGCCGGGGGCGACGCCCTTGTACTTGCCGTTCGAGGCGGCGCCGCTGCCCGCGATGGTGGAGGCCACGTGGGTGCCGTGACCGACCCGGTCGGTGACCTCGTCGGGGTTGCCGCCGCCCGGGCTGCCCTCCGGGACGAAGTTACGGGCCGCGGTGACCCTGCCCTGCAGGTCGGGATGCGCGCTGTCGATGCCGGTGTCGATGACGCCCACCGTGGCGCCCGTGCCGTCGTAGCCGGCCGCCCAGGCCGTGGGGGCGCCGACCTGCGGGTTGCTGACGTCGTCGAGCGCCTTGACCTTGCCGTCGAGCCACACCTTGCGCACGTCGCTCGTCAGGGCCTTGGCGCTCTGCCGGCCTCCTCCGAGCGACTGCCAGAACGTGCCGGCCTGCTTCTTGTCCACCTTGATCGCGGCGCCGTCGATGCTCTCCAGCACCATCGGCTCCGCGCCGCCCTTCAGCGACCTGGCCTTGCCCGCCAGGTCGGCGGCCTTGGTCTGGGGCTGGTACTGGACGATGAGCGGGATCTGCGCGGCCTTGGCGTCGCCGTACCCGTTGGCCGCCAGGTAGTCGACGTTGAACAGCTCCTTGTCCAGCAGGCCCTTGCTGACGTAAGGCCCGGCGTCAGCGGGGATCACGTAGTAGCCGTGCTCGTCCTGCTCGGCCTGGTACGTCCGCGCCTCCCGGCCGGCGCCGGGCTCCAGGGTGGCCGACGCGCGGCCCGCGCCGTCCTTCGCGTAGACGACGGTGTCCCCGGTGATCAGCGTGATCCTGACCGGCGGAGTACCGGTTACCGGCGCGTTCGCCTTGGTGGCCGGTGTCGTCGCGGCCGTCACCGTGGTGGTCGCTGTGGCCGCTTCTGGGACCGCGGCGAGCGGTACGGCGAGCACGGCCGCGAATAACGCGGCCAGTCTGCGGCGCCGGGGGGTGGACAGCATGCACACACCTTTCTTCAGACAGGGGAAACGCCCGCCATCGTCGCGCGCGCGATGAGATCGTTTCCTCGCTGACCTAATCTGGGATTCAGTCAGGGCACAAGTCCGCCGAACGGGCCAAAACCCGCCAGGTGGCGGTAACCCGCCATCCCCGTCACCGGGAGAAAGGTGTCGCCGATGCTCGAAGCGATCGGCCTGTCACCGGCCGAGAGCCGTCTGTACGCGACGCTCGTCGAGAACCCGCGGTCGTCCGCCGCCGAACTCGCCACGCACTGCGGCGTCTCCACGCTCCTGGCGGCCCGCACGCTGGCGGCCTTCGCGCGGCGCGGACTGGCCAGCAGGCTGCCGGGCCGCCGCGCCCGTTACGTCGCCGTCGCCCCCGACATCGCCATCAGGCCGCTGCTCACCCGCCAGGAGGAGGAGCTCCACCAGGTGCGGCAGGCGATCCACGAGCTCACCACGTCGTTCCACCTGGCCTCCCGCTACGCGACGCATCCGGCCGAGCAGGTCGAGGTCGTCACGGGGACGGACAACATCATCAGCAGGGCGTACGCGCTGCAGGACAGCGCGCAGACCATGTTCCGCAACATCGACAAGCCCCCGTACGTCATGCACGGGCACGCCGACAACGTCGAGCGCGAGCGGCGGATGCTCAAGTCGGGCATCGACTACCGCAGCGTGTACGACCTCGAGTCCCTGGCGATCCCCGGCAAGATGCGGCTTATCCAGGACGCCATGGCACGTGGCGAGAAGGCCCGCGTGGTGGCCGGGGCGGCGGCCAAGATGTGGATCGCCGACGACTCGCTCGCGCTGATCCCCATTCGCAACGGGGCGTACTCCATCGACGCGGCGTTCATCCTGCACCAGTCCGCCCTGCTCGACGCGCTGATCGCGCTGTTCGAGCTGGAGTGGCGGCGGGGGTTCCCCTTACGCGCGGCAGCCCGGCCCGCCGCCGCCCCCGACGAGCCCGACGAGCCCGACGAGCCCGACGAGCTGACGAGGGATCTGCTCGTGCTGCTCGCAGGCGGTCTGACGGACGAGGCCATCGCCCGGGCGCTGGGGCTCGGGCTGCGTACGGTGCAGCGCCGCATCCACGCCGTCATGCACGACCTGAACGCCGTCACCCGCTTCCAGGCGGGGCTGGCCGCCCGGGAGCGCGGCTGGATCTAGACAGATGGGAAGCCGGCCGCCCTCGGACTCGCCCTGTCCTCCTGCTGGACAGGACTTGACCAGTTCCTTGCCGACGGCCGTGCGTAGCCGGATCTAACCTTGAAGGGAGGGGCAAGATCATGATCATCAATATTGTGCTCGGACTGATCGTCCTGATCACCATCTGGCTGGCGGTCGGGAGCATCAGGATCGTCAACCAGATCGAACGTGGCGTGGTCTTCCGCTTCGGCAAGGTCCAGCGGGAGATCCGACAGCCGGGGCTCACCTTGCTCATCCCGGTCGTGGACCGGATGAAGAAGGTGAACGTGCAGATCATCACGATGCCGGTGCCCACGCAGGAGGGCATCACCCGCGACAACGTCTCCGTACAGGTCGACGCCGTCGCCTACTTCCGGGTCGAGGAGCCGCTGCGGGCGGCCATCTCGGTGCAGAACTACCTGTTCGCGATCGAGCAGGTGGCGCAGACCTCACTGCGCTCGATCATCGGCAAGAGCGATCTGGACGACCTGCTCTCCAACCGCGAGGAGCTGAACAGGGGCCTGGCCCTGATGATCGACAGCCCCGCGCTGGGCTGGGGCATCCACATCGACCGCGTGGAGATCAAGGACGTCCATCTTCCCGACCCCATGAAGCGGTCCATCGCCCGCCAGGCCGAGGCCGAACGCGAGCGCAGGGCCCGGGTGATCACCGCGGAGGGAGAGTTCCAGGCGGCGCGGAAGCTCGCCGACGCCTCGGCCATCATGACCGAGACTCCGGGCGCGCTTCAGCTGCGCCTGCTGCAGACCGTGGTGGAGGTGGCGGCGGAGAAGACCTCCACGCTGGTCATGCCGCTGCCCGTGGAGCTGCTGCGCTTCTTCGAACGCTCAGGAGGGGCCGCTCAGGCCGGTGAGCAGGCCGCCGGTCCCTCGGAGCGGAAGCCGGAGGAACGGCCGGCCGTGACGGACTCGGGCGCGCCTGAGCTGGCCCCGCCGAAGCCGTCCTTCGAGCGTGCCGCCGCGGAGCCGGCGGTGAAGAGCGGCGTATCGCGTACCACATAGACGACGGATCGTGCCTATGCGCTGATCGGGAACCCTCGGGCAGCGCGGCCCCGGCTGCCGCGAGGTAGCTTCGGATCATGGAAAACACCGGCACGGGCCCCGGCCCCATCACCCCCGACGGATCCCCGGTCGAGTTCTACACGCTGCTCAGCCCCGGGGGCGAGGCCGAGATCGTCGCCCAGGTGACACCGCCCGGCGGATCCGTGCTGGAGCTGGGCGCGGGCGTGGGCAGGGTGACGCACCCGCTCGTCGGGCTCGGCTTCGAGGTCGTGGCCGTGGACGAGTCCGCTGAGATGCTCGCCCACGTGCGCGGCGCCACGACGGTCCTGGCGCGGGTGCAGGAGCTCCGGCTGGACCGGCGGTTCGGCACGGTCACGCTGGCCTCCCAGCTCGTCAACACCGTGGACGACGCGGCCAGGCGCGAGCTGATCGCGGCCTGCGCGCGGCACGTCAAGCCCGGCGGCGCGGTGCTGATCCAGTGGATACCCGCCGAGGGGCACGACCGGTGGCAGGTGGGCAGGGGCAGGCAGGACGGCGACATCACGATCACGATGGCGGCCGTGGAGGAGGTCGCCCCCGGCCTCTTCCACGCCACGATGCGCTACACGTACGGTGACGACAAGGTGTGGACGCAGTCGTTCGCCTCCAAGCGGCTCACCGACGACGAGCTGTCAGCCGCACTGGCGGCCGAGGGGCTGAGGCTGGAGCGCTTCGTCACCGAGGACCGCACGTGGGTGCTGGCGGCCCCCGTCCAGACCGGAGAGCGTGGATGAATAGATCATGACCGCACGGTATGACGGCCAGGCCGAGTGGTACGACGAGTACATCGGGTCCAACGCCGGCGCCACCATCGCCGACCTGGGCGACCTTCTCGGCCCCGGCGAAGGGCTCTGTCTGGACCTGGGCTGCGGCACCGGCCTCTACCTCGACGTCATCCGCTCCACCGGCCGGACCGTGGTCGGCCTGGACCGCTCCGGCGACCAGCTGCGTCTCGCCCGCAGCAGGGACGGCGCCCCCCTCCTTCAGGGCGACGCGACGGACCTGCCCTTCGCCGGCGGCACGTTCGACGCCGTCACCGCGCTCTGGATCTCCACCGACATCGGCGACTTCGCCGGGCTGCTGAAAGAGGCGGCGCGGGTCCTGCGCCCGGGCGGGTTGCTGCTGTTCTACGGCGTGCACCCGTGCTTCAACGGCCCGCACATCGAGACCCGCGCGGACGAGGCGGTGATCATCCACCCCACGTACCGGATCAAGGGCTGGCACAGGAGCTCGCCGTGGTGGCGCAAGGGCGGGGTCCGGGAGCGGGTCGGGATGAGCCACGTGCCGCTGGCCGACCTGATCAACGCCTTCATCGACGCGGGGCTGGTCATCGATCGCGTGTACGAGCCCCAGCGTCGGCCCATTCCGTTCGTGCTGGCCGTACGGGCGTTCCGCCGCGACTGAAGCAGGCAGGGCCTCAGTACGGCGTGGGGTGCCGGGGCGAGTGGCCGGCCGCCTTGAGGGTGTGCAGGACGGGTGCGGTCTCCAGGGCGCTGATCCGCTCCAGCGCGCCGAGCCGGCGGGTGAGGTAGCGGTGCAGGTCGGCGGGGGTGGGGCAGAGCGCGTGGGCGAGCAGGTTGGTCTGGCCGGTGGTGGCGGCGACGACGGCGAGCTCGTGGTGGGAGGCGAGGGCGGTCGCGACCCGGTCGAGGTGTGCCGGCGCGACGGTCATCCACAGCAGGGCCTGGGTGGTGACGCCGTACCCGGCGACGTGGACCTCCACGTCGAAGAAGACCAGCTCCCGGGCGCGCAGGTCGGCCAGGCGGCGGGCCACGGTGGCCTGGGACCAGCCGGTCGCGGCGGCCAGCTCGGCGTAGCCGGCCCGGCCGTCGTGGCGCAGGGCGTCGATGAGGCCGTGGTCCGCGGCGGTGAGCGAGGCTGGGCCGGCGGCGGTGGGTGAGGCGTGATCCGTGGCGGTGGGCGAGGCGGCTCCGGCCGTGGTGTGAGCCTGTGCTGCCAGCCGCTCTCTCTGCCGCTCGTCGAGTGCCTGGAGACGTCCGTGCCACGCGGTCGGGCCGCCCAGGTACGTGTGGAGCAGCAGCTGCGCGGAGACCGCGGTGATCCCGGACGTACGGGGGATGTCGTGCAGCAGCAGCGACCGTGACGGCCGGCTGTCGTGCGGCGCCTGGACGATCGCGAAGATCTCCGTGCCTCCGGAGGCCAGCTTGACCCAGGAGGTGTCGGGCCGCCGGGCCAGAGCGTGGGCCAGCGCCTGCGCGGCGGACGGTGCGGCGGTGAGCCGGACCGCCCATTGCGCCTGGCCGGTGTGGTCCTGTGCGGGGAGGCCGACGACGCGCAGCCCGGCCTCGGCGCGCAGCCGCCGGTAGCGGCGCGCCACGGTCTGAGTGGACACGTCGAGCACCTCCGCGATCCGGCTGAACGGGGCTCGCCCGTCGATGTGCAGGGCATGGATCAGACCCCGGTCCAGATCATCGAGCATGGTCGTATTTTCTCGCCTGACGGGCTCTGGTGGAAGAAATCCGCCAACAGAGCTCGGTGGCTGGAACGCCGCCGCCTCCTGGCCGCACGCTGCTGCCTGGAAACACGAGCCGGCAAAGGAGTAGCGATGCTCGTACAAGAGGTGGCCGCGACCGCGGTGGCGTACCGGTGGCGGTGGCTCGCCCTGGTCGCGCTGTTGATCGCCGAGGCCATGAACCTGCTGGACGCCACGATCGTGACGGTGGCCGCACCGGTGATCCACCACGATTTCGGCGGCGCCGGATCCGATATCCAGTGGTTCAGCGCCGCCTACACGCTTCCGTTCGCGGTCCTGCTGATCCCCGGCGGGCGTCTCGGGGACCTGGCCGGTCGCAGGCGGATGTTCACGGCGGGGGTCGCGGCCTTCGCGCTGGCATCCGTGGCGTGCGCGTGCGCCACCGGGCCGGGGATGCTGATCGGCACGCGCGCGATCCAGGGCGCCGCGGCCGCACTGATCATTCCGCAGACCATCGGGCTGATCCGGTCCATGTTCGACGGGGCCGAGCTGGCCAAGGCGATGGGCAGCATAGGGCCGGTGATGGGTCTGGCCGCCATCTGCGGGCCGGTGCTGGGGGCCGTGCTCACGCACGCCGACCTGTTCGGCGCGTCGTGGCGGGCGGCGTTCCTGGTCAACGTCCCGCTCGCCGCCGTCGTCCTGGCCGTCGTTCCGGCACTGCGGGAGAGCAGGTCGTCCCGGCCGGTACGCCTGGACCTGAGCGGCACCGCCCTGGCCATGCTCGGGACCGGACTGGTCGTCTACCCCCTCATCCAGGGCAACACGGCCGGCTGGCCGGTCTGGAGCTGGGCCGCACTGGGCGCCGGCGTCGCGGTCCTGGTGGCGTTCGGCCGCCAGCAGCGCCGCCGCGCCCGCCGGGGCCGCAGTGCGCTGATCGAGCCGAGCCTGTTCCGCGGCCGGGCCTTTCCCGCCGCGCTGGCGACCTCCACGCTCTTCTTCGCGGCGATGAACGGCTTGACGGTGGTGATCGTCCTGCAGGTGCAGCTCGGCCTGGGCGCCGACGTCCTCGCGGCGGGCCTGACCCTGCTGCCGTGGTCGGCCGCGATGGCCGTCGGCTCCTGGCTCTGCGGCACCCGCCTGTTCCCCAGGTACGGGGCCAGGCTCATGTTCGCGGGACTGGCCGCCCTGCTCGCCGGGGTGATCGGCGCCATCGCCGCCTACCACGCCGCCCGTACCGGCTCCCACGGCTGGACCCTTCCGGCCGCGCTGGCGCTGGGCGGGCTCGGGAACGGGCTGTTCACCGTCCCGTTCTTCACCACGGCCCTGTCGCAGGTCCGCCCCCACGAGACCGGCTCGGCAGCGGGTCTGCTCAACGCCGTCCAGCAGTTCGGCGGCACGCTCGGCACCGCCCTGCTCGGCACCGCGTTCTTGCACTTCTTCAGTCGTGCGGGCGGCACGCCGGGGGTGGCGGCCCTCGACGGGGCCGAGGCGGCGTTCTGGACCGCCGCGGCCCTCATCGTCCTCACCGCCGTCACGGCGGTTCTCATGAACGCCAGAGATAGTCACTAAATTTGACTGTATAGATTAGTGACTATATGATCGCCCTTATTGGAGCACGAGGCAATGGAGGCAGAGATGGTCACGGTGGAGTTGGCCCGGTTCAGGGTGGCGCCGGACAGGGTCGATGAGATGTTGGCCGCCCGGCCCGGGATGGTGGCGGATTTCCGCGCTGACCGGGAGGGCTTCCTGGATGCCCGGTTGGTGCGGTTGCCCGGCGACGAATGGCTGGACGTGGTGGAGTGGCGATCCCCGGAGGACTTCGCCGCCTCGCGCGCCAAGGGCGCCAACCTTCCTGGCATCGCCGCGTTCTTCGCCACGCTCGGCGAGCTCGTCAGCGACGAACTGGGCACGCTGGAGGCCCGATGACGACCGCCGCGACCGACTTGGACGGCAGCCAAAGTTGAACTGCGTCCAAGTTTGGTCTATGGTCAAGGTGTGACCGAAGAGCAGAAGCTGGGGCTGCGCGAGCGCAAGAAGGTGGAGACCTGGCGGTCCATCAGGGCCGCCGCGCTGCGGCTGATCAACGAGCGGGGCTACGAGGCGGTCAACGTCGACGACATCGCCGCCGCGGCCAACGTCTCGCGCAGCACCTTCTTCAACTACTTCGCCACCAAGGAAGCCACCGTGTTCGACCCCGACCCCATGGAGACGGACGCGTGGCGCAAGCTCATGAACGACCGGCCGGAGGACGAGCCGCTGTGGGTCTCGCTGCAGGAGATCCAGCTGGGTTACATGTCGCTGCTGGCCGACCGCCTGGCGGTGCAGAAGCGGCTCAAGGCCGCCTCGCCGGCCCTGGCGGAGTCCAAGCGTGACTACTCCGACCGGTTCCACGCCGAGCTTGGCGAGTGGGTCGCCTCCCGTACGCCGCCCGGCGCGGAGATGCAGGCCGCCCTGCAGGCCAACACCGCGCTCGCCGTGCTGAGGACCGCGTACGGCGCCTGGTCGCCCGAGGACGGATTCGAGCGGTTCCTTCAGCTCGCCCGCGAATGCTTCGACCGGGCCGGCCGTGGGCTGGCCCCGGACCCATCCCACTGATCATCAGAAGGACACTTCACCATGAGCAAGGTCTGGTTCATCACCGGCACTTCGCGCGGCTTCGGCCGCAGCTGGGCCATCGCCGCGCTGGAGCGCGGCGACAAGGTCGCCGCCACTGCCCGTGACACCGCGACCCTCAAGGACCTGGTCGAAAGGCACGGCGAGGCGATCCTGCCGATCGCCCTGGACGTCACCGACCGCGAGGCCGCCTTCGCCGCCGTACGGCAGGCCCACGCCCACTTCGGCCGCCTGGACGTCGTCGTCAACAACGCGGGCTACGGCCACTTCGGCATGGTCGAGGAGCTCACCGAGGCCGAGGCCCGCGCCCAGCTCGAGACCAACGTGTTCGGCGCGCTGTGGGTCACCCAGGCGGCGATCCCGCTGCTGCGCGAGCAGGGCGGCGGGCACATCATGCAGGTCTCCAGCATCGGCGGCGTCGCCGCGTTCGCCGGCCTGGGCATCTACCACGCCTCCAAGTGGGCGCTGGAGGCCTTCTCCGAATCGCTCGCCCAGGAGGTCGCCCCCGCCGGGATCAAGGTGACCATCATCGAGCCGGGCGGGTACGCCACCGACTGGGCCGGCGACTCGGCCGTCCGCTCCGAGCCCAACCCCGTCTACGAGCCCATCCGCGAGGCCAGGGCCAGGATGCGCGCCGGCATGACCGCGCCGGGGCCGGATGTCACCGTCCCGGCCGTGCTCGCCGCCGCCGACGCCGCCGAGCCGCCGCTGCGCCTGCTGCTGTCGGGCACGGCCTTCGACATCGCCAAGGGCGTGTACGCCCAGCGGCTGCAGACCTGGGCCGACTGGGAGGACACCTCCCGCGCCGCCGGCTGACCGCCGTCACGCCGGTGCTCACCGGCCCCGAGCAGGGCCGTGCGGCGTCACGAGGGGGAGCGCAGGTCCGCCATGAGGTCGTCGGCGGACGGCGTCGCGGGCGAGGCGAGCCGGTGCTCGATGACCTCGGCGAGGTTGGCGTCCATGTCGGGCCCGTAGAACTCCTCGGCGAGGCCGAGGTGGCGGCGCATCGCCTCGCGCGCCCCGTCGGGGTCGCGGTCGAGGATGTGCTCCAGGATCACGGTGTGCAGGGGCTCGCCGGCCTCGCGCACCTCGCGGTCGCTGAGGCTGCGCAGCATCAGCCCGTACGTGAGGTCCTGGATCGAGGTGAACATCATGTGGATGACCGGGTTGCCCGAGGCCCTGGCGATGGTCTCGTGGAAGGTGAGGTCCACCCGCGCCCTGGCGTGCACGTCGCCCGGCAGGGCGAAGAGCTGGTGGACGCGGAGCAGGTCGGTGCGGTCCCGCTTGGTGGCGTTGACGGCGGCCAGGCCCGCGGCCTCGGTCTCCAGCATGACGCGCGCCCGCATGAGCTGGCGGGCGGTCACGCCGGCGGCGCGGGCCGCGAGATACATCGGCCGCATCAGATTCTCCGCCGTGTAGCGGCGCACGAAGCTGCCGCGCTGCGGCGAGACCTCGATCAGCCCCCGCTCCTGCAGGGCCCGGAGCACCTCCCTGATGACCGGGCGGCTGACCGCGAACTCGGTCGCCAGGTCGCGCTCGGACGGCAGCCGCACGCCGGCGGCCCAGTGGCCCGTCAGGATCCGGTCCTCCAGGACGGCGATCAACGCTCCCGGCGTGGTCTTACCAGTCTCCGCGGCCATGCTCTCAGGTGACGGCTTCTTCCCGCCATCGGCGGTCGTGCTCTCGGGCGACGGTCTCTTCCCGCCATCGGCGGTCATGCTCTCGGGCGACGGCTTCTTCCCGCCATCAGCGGTCATGCCGACCACGGTAGCGGCTCGTCGCCGGTGGCGAGCCCGGTGCCGTGCCAGCACGCCCGCCCGTCCGGCCCGAAGAGATGGAGATCGGTGAGCGGCACGTGGAAGGTCGCGTGCTCCCCGTCCCGCGGCCCGGTCCGCGGCGGGACGCGGGCGACGAGCGCCCGTCCACTGTGGTCGCGGAGATGGAGGATGCGCTCGTTGCCGAGATTCTCCCCGTACGACACCGTCGCCTCGAGCTCGAAGGACGGCGACGCGGTGTCGGCACGCACACGTACGGACTCGGGCCTGAAGCCGATCCGCACCGACTCGGGCAGGTCGTCCGGCAGCAGCTCGCGCGGCAGCCGCCAGCGCACGTCGCCGCTGGACAGCTCGAACCGGTCCGCGTCCGCACGCGCGGTGGCGTCGAGCAGGTTCATCCGCGGGCTGCCGAGGAACGTGGCGACGAACTCGTCGGCCGGCTGCTCGTAGATCTCGGCCGGGGTGCCGATCTGCGCGAACTCGCCGTCGTTGAGCACCGCGACCCGGTGGCCCATGGTCATGGCCTCGACCTGGTCGTGGGTCACGTACAGGACGGTCCCCTCGGTGCGGCGGTGGAACTCGATCAGCTCGGCACGCATCTGCACCCGCAGCGCCGCGTCCAGGTTGGACAGCGGCTCGTCCATGAGGTACGCGGCCGGCTCCCGGATCATGGCCCGGCCCAGCGCGACCCGCTGGCGCTGGCCGCCGGAGAGCTGTCCCGGCTTCTTCCTGAGCTGGTCGGCGAGCCCGAGCGCGCGGCTGGTGTCGGCGATCCGCTGCCGGACGACGTCCTTCGGCACGCGGTGGGCGCGAAGCCCGAACGCCAGGTTGCCCTCGACGCTGAGGTGCGGGTAGAGGGCGTAGTCCTGGAACACCATGCCGATCCCGCGATCGCCCGGGTGGGCGTGGGTGACGTCACGGCCGCCGACCGTCACCCGGCCGGCGCTGACCGGCTCGATCCCGGCGACGATGCGCATCAGCGTGGACTTGCCGCACCCGGACGGGCCGACGATCACCAGGAACTCCCCGTCGCGTACGTGCAGGTCGATGTCGGTGAACAGCACCTGGCTGCCGTAACACTTGGTGACCCGCTCGATGCGGATGCCGTCGGTCATCGCTTGATTCCTCCGAGGGTGAGGCCCGAGACGTAGTAGCGCTGCAGCAGGGCGAACAGGGCCAGCGGCGGCAGGATCGACAGCAGCGCGGCCGCGGTCTGCAGGTGGTAGACGATCCCGTGCTCGCCCTCGAACGACGACAGCGCGAGCGGCAGCGTCCACAGCTCCTGCTCACTGGCGGCGATCAGCGGCCAGATCAGGTTGTCCCACTGCGCCAGGAACTGCAGCAGCAGCACGGTGAGCAGGGCGGGGCGCAGCAGCGGGACCGCGATGAGGAAGAAGATGCGCAGTTCGCCCGCGCCGTCCACGCGCGCGGCGTGCAGCATCTGCGCCGGGATGCCCAGCGCGAACTGGCGGACCAGGAAGACACCGAGCGCGCTGGCCAGGAACGGCGCGATGAGGCCCTGGTAGCTGTTGAGCCAGCCGATCTCGCTGAGCGCCACGAACACCGGGATCATGACGACCGCCGGGGTGAGGGACAGCGCGATGACCACCAGGTTGAGCAGGGCGGCCCTGCCGGGAAAGCGCAGCCGGGCCAGCGCGTACCCGGCGGCGGCCGAGATCGCCACGTCGAGCACCGAGACCGCGGAGGCGATCATGATGCTGTTCAGCAGGTAGCGCGGGAACCGGCCGTCGGTCATGATCTGGCCGATGTTGTCGAACAGCGCGAAACCATGGAAACGCAGCCCGGACAGGTCGCTGTCGTCCGGCGCCGACGCGAGCGCGATCATGGAGTAGAGCGGCAGCAACATCAGCGCCACGAAGCCGATGAGGGCCACGGTGGTGAGCGCGCGGCTGATTCTCATTCCTCGTCACTCCTGATCAGCTTGAACTGGGTGAAGGCGAAGACCAGCAGCGCCACCAGCAGGACGATCGCGATCGCCGACGCGTAGCCGAACCGGGAGTAGGAGAACGCGTTGTTGTACAGGTAGAGGGGCAGCACCTGGGTGGCGTTGACCGGCCCGCCCTTGGTCAGCAGGTAGGCGGGGACGAAGGACTGCATGGCCCCGGTGACGGCCACCACGATCACGAAGGTGAACGTGCGGCGCAGCAGCGGCACGGTGACGAGGAAGAACGTACGCAGCGCGCGGGCGCCGTCGATGGCCGCGGCCTCGAACACGTTCGCCGGCAGGGCCTGCAGCCCGGCCACGAAGATGATCACGTAGAGGCCGACGTACTTCCAGATGACCATCACGAGCAGCGCCCAGATGGCGTAGCCGGAGTCGGTGAGCCACGGGTGGGCCCCCGCCAGGGTGTCGGCGAGACCGCCGGTCGAGTAGATGACCTGCCACAGCACCGTGGCGCCGACCAGCGGCATCACCGCGGGGATGAAGACGAGGCCGCGCAGCCAGGCGCGGAGCCGCCCTGGCTTGGCCAGCGGCACGGCCACGACCAGGGCGATCACGATCGTCGGGCCCACGGCGAAGACCGTGTAGAGCAGGGTCACCCGCACGCTGGCCCAGAACTCGTCGTTCGCCCACATCTGGCGGTAGTTCTCCAGGCCCACCCACTCCGGGGTGCCCGACAGGTCGTACGAGGTGAAGCTCAGGTAGAGGGCGGCCAGCGCGGGCAGCGCCCAGAACAGGACGAAGTACACGATCGCCGGGGCGGCGAGGCCCGCGCCGGCGCGGGCCTCGCTCCCGGTCATGGTGCGGGCCATGGTGCGGGTCATTTGAGTATCCGCGCCACGGCGGCGTCGAAGGCGGCCGCGGCGTCCCTGGCCGGCCGCTGCTTGTGGATCACGGACTCGAGCGCGTCGAGCAGCGCCTTGATCGTCTCGGTCCACTGCGGCAGCACCGGGCCGAAGTCGGTGTACGCGAGCTGCTCCTCCAGTTGCTGGCTGGCCTTGTCGCGGGCGCTGGGCAGCTTCTGCCAGCCGGCCGTCGGCGTGACCAGGCCGGTGGCGGCGAGCTGCTGGTCGACGTTGGCGGAGCTGGACAACCAGTTGACGAAATGCCAAGCCGTGTACGGATTTTTCGCCTTTTTGGCGACCAGCCACCCCCACGAGTAGCCGGAGGCCACCCTCTCCTTGCCCGCCCAGGAGGGCACCACGGCGCTGTCGAAGGTCTCGCCCAGTTTGGCCTTGGGATTGAGCTCCGGGATGAGGCTGGAGGTGAACCGGCCGGACACCAGCATGGCCGAGGTGCCCTTGGCGAACAGGCCGAACGCGCCGACCGGGTCGCTCAGCCTCGGGTTGCCCTGGCGGCCGTAGTACTCCAGGGCCTGGATGCCCTCCGGGGTGTTCAGGCCGCCACGTCCCGACGTCTCGTCGACGATTCGCCCGCCCAGGCCGTTGATCAGCGGGATGAAGTTCAGCATCGCCCAGATGTTGTCGGCGAGCTGCCACTGGAGGCCGACCTGGGAGCCCGTGGTGAGCTTGCGGCCGTACTCCTCGACCTCCTCCCAGGTGGCCGGGGGCTTGTCGGGGTCGAGCCCGGCCTGCTCGAAGCGGTCGCGGCGGTACCACAGGTGGACCGAGTTGAAGTCGATCGGCACTCCGTAGACCTGGTCCTTGTAGGTCAGGGCGGCGAAGGCGTTGGTGTCGAACCTGCTCTTGAGCTCGTCGAGAGAGCCCGCCCCGAACTCCGCCGGCGGCAGTGGCGCGACCTGCCCCTTCGAGGCCCGCTCCGCGAGGGTCCAGGCGCCGACCTTGATGAGGTCCGGCGGCGAGCCCGTGGTGAACGCGGTGGAGAGCTTGGTGTCGAGGTTGGCGACCGGGATGTACAGCGGCTTGACCGTCACCTTCGGGAACTGGCGCTGATACTCGGCGATCTTGGCGTTGTAGTACTTGTCGTTCGCCTCCTCGTGGTGCATCCAGACGGTGATCGGGCCCTGCGGCCCGGCCTCCTTGGAGCCGACCGGATCGCCGCCCGATCCGCAGGCGGCCAGCGGGCTCGCCAGCCCCAGCAGGGCGGCGCCGCGCAGGAGGTCTCGGCGGGGGATTGCAGTCATGTGTCCGGTTCCTCTCAGGAGACGGGCGCGAACTCGGTGACCCCCGCGTGGATGGCGTCGGTCATGCGCCGGTGCCAGGCGATGTCCCGCCACATGCCGGTGAACTGGGGGCCGCAGAAGTTGCTGGTGGCCAGCGCCTCCCAGCGGCCGGTGGCGAGCGCGGCGCGTACCCCGATCTCGCACAGCTCCTTGACCCAGCCCCAGTCGCGGCCGGGGCCGTCCTTGTAGTTGACGATCCCCCAGCACTCGGTGGTCACCAGCGGTTTGCCGGCCGACCGCGACCACTCGGCGACCTTTCCGATGTGCTCCGTCAGGACGGCGGCCCACCGCTCGGGCTCCGCCCGGTACAGGCGCTCGGCCGGGCCTGACAGCGGCTCGTAGGCGCGCGGGTCGAACTGGGAGTGGTGCAGGTCGTAGCCGATCCGGGCGTAGAAGTCGGTGGTGGCCTGCGGGGTCATCCACACGTGCGGCTCGAGCAGGTCCAGCTCGGACAGGTCCTCGCCGTCGGCGCCGGTGGTCTCGGTGCAGATGGACAGCGTGTAGCGGTAGTGGGGATGGGCCGCCCGCAGGGTGCCGATGGCCTCGCGGGTCCAGCTCCGCACGACCTCGTGGCCGCGCGACAGGGTCTCGGCGTCCGGGTCGTTGCCGTACAGGAACGGCGCCCACATGGCGAGCGGCCACTCGTTCACCAGGTCGACGAAGTAGATCGCGTCGCCGAGGCCGGCGCGCTCGATCGCCGAGAGCGTGACGTCCCAGATGCGGGCCAGGTCGGCCGCGGTCCGGATCCGCGAGCGGGTGTCGAGCTCGTCCTTCCTGAACCAGGAGGACAGCGCCACCCGCAGCCCCCGGGCCGCGCAGGCCTGGATGAACTCCAGCAGCTCGGGCAGCACGCGTACGGAGACCGGCTCGGTGGCCCCCCACGCCTCGAAGTGCCACACGGGCAGCAGCCGCCAGGTCCGCTCCGGGTCGGCCGCGACCAGATGGGGGAAGGCGTCGATGCGCACCGCGTCGTAGCCCCGCTCGACCAGCTCGTCGAGCGCTCGGTCCCAGTCCTGGTAGCCGGCGCCGTCCCAGCGCCGCTCCAGCCAGGAGAAGTCCCACATGGTGATCGCTAAGGGGCTGTTGGTCAACGTCATAGTCTCAACATCCGTCCCGACGTTGGTCTTACCAGATTGCTCGAGCCTTCCCCTGAAGATGCATTCCTGTCAAGGGTCTGGTTCTCTCTTGTGGGCGCTTGGTCTGACCAGATATGGTCCTCGAACCATGAGCATCCGAGCCGCCGGCCTGGAAACCATCCGATGCCCGATTCAGCCCAACGTGCTCCTGGTACGGCTGCACACCGACGACGGCCGGACCGGCCTCGGTGAGTCGTTCTTCGGGGCCGAGGCGGTCGAGGCGTACCTGCACGAGACCGTCGCGCCGCAGCTCGTGGGCGCGCCGCTGCCCAGCCCGGAGCGGCTGCGCCGGCTGCTCACCGGGCACGTGGGCTTCCAGGGCAGCGGCGTGGAGACCCGCGGCAACGGGGCGATCGACATGGCGGTGTGGGACCTGCTCGGCAAGGCCGCGGGCCAGCCGGTGGCCACCCTGCTCGGCGGGCCCTACCAGGACAGCCTGCCGGTCTACAACACCTGCGCGGGGCCCTCGTACGTCAAGAACGAGCCGCGCCAGGCCGTGTCCAACTGGGGCCTGGCGGAGACGTCGGGGTACGAGGACCTGCGCGGCTTCCTCGAACGGCCGGGCGAGCTGGCCAAGGACCTGTGGGACGAGGGGCTGCGCGCCATGAAGGTGTGGCCGTTCGACGAAGCGGCCGAGCGCACCGGCGGCATGCGGCTGGAGCGGGACGACCTGCGTGCCGGCCTGCGGGTGCTCGACGAGATCAAGAACGCCGTCCCCGAGATGGACGTCATGGTCGAGCTGCACGGGCTCTGGAGCCTGCACGCCGCGCTCGGCCTGGTCGGAGAGCTCGAGCGCTTCGCCCCGTACTGGATCGAGGACCCGTTGCGGTCCGACGGCCACGCCTCCTACGCCACGCTGCAGTCCGCGACGTCCGTGCCGCTCGCCACCGGCGAGACGCTGACCGGGCAGCGCTCGTTCCGCGCGCTGCTGGAGCGCTCGGCGATCCGCGTCGCGATCGTCGACATCGGCTGGACGGGCGGGCTGACCGAGGCCCGCAAGATCGCCGCGCTCGCCGACTCGTACGACCTGCCGTTCGCGCCGCACGACTGCACCGGGCCCGTCTCCTTTGCGGCCTGCGTGCACCTCGCCCTGAGCCAGCCCAACGCGCTGGTGCAGGAGAGCGTGCGCGCGTTCCGCCACACGTGGTACGAGGAGCTGGCGACCGGCCTGCCGCCGGTGGAGAACGGCCGGGTGAGCCTGAACGGGCGGCCGGGGCTGGGCGTCGAGCTCGCCGAGGGCCTCACCGGGCGTCCAGGCGTGACGACCCGGCTGACCGGGACGCGGACATGAAGGCGCTGCGCTGGTACGGGCGCGGCGACGTCCGGCTGGACGACGTCGAGGTGCCCAGGCCCGGCCCCGGCGAGGTGCTGATCGCGGTCACGCTCTGCGGCATCTGCGGCAGCGACGTCGAGGAGTACCACGCGGGCCCGATCGTGGTGCCCGTGTCGCCGCACCCGCTGACCGGCCGGGCGGCGCCGCTCACCCTCGGGCACGAGATCGTCGGCGTGGTCGCTGAGGCCGGCGAGGGCGTCACGCTCGCGCCCGGCACCCCGGTCGTGCCCGACGTCGTGCTGGGCTGCGGCCGGTGCTGGTGGTGCGCTCGCGGGGAGTACCCGCTGTGCGAGCGCGGGGCGGCGCTCGGGCTGCAGGACGACGGCGGGCTGGCGGAGTACCTGGTGGCGCCGGCCGATCGCTGCGTCCCCCTGCCCGGCGGCATGTCCGCCGAGGTCGCCGTCTTCGCCGAGCCCGCGGCGGTCGCCGTACGCGCGCTCGACAAGGCCGGTGACGTGTCCGGCGCCGTGGTCGCGGTCGTGGGGGCCGGCGCGATCGGGCTGCTGGTCGCCCAGGTGGCCAGGTGCCGCGGCGCGGCGGCGATCGTCGCCGTCGATCCGGACCCGGGCCGCCGCGCGCTGGCCGGCTCATGCGGACTGGTCGCCGCCTCTCCCGGCGACGCCGCGGACGCCGCCGTGCGCGAGCTGACCGGTGGGCGTGGCGCCGACGTCGTCGTGGAGAGCGCGGGGACGGCCGCCGCTGTCACGGGCGCGGTGTCGCTCTGCCGGCGCGGCGGCACCACCGTGCTGCTCGGCGTCACGCCGGAACCGGCCGCCCTTCCCGCGCTGGACGTGGTGCTGGGGGAGAAGCGCGTCGTCGGGTCGGCCTCGCACCGGTGGGACACCGACGTGCGCGGGGCGGTCGCCCTGCTGCACGGCGGGCACGTCCGCGTGGATCAGCTGCCGGTGCAGACGGTCCCGCTGGCGGACGCCGTACGGCGGGGGCTGGCCGATCCGCCGCGGGATCTGCTGAAGACCATCGTCGAGGTCGCGGGCGTGCGCGGCTGACGGGACCGCCTTGCCCGCCGCTAGTGCTCGATGCTGGCGTTGAAGTGCGCCAGGCCTTCGGCGAAGGAGGCCAGCTCCTCCAGGGACCAGTCCTTCAGTACCGTGGCCAGGCCGTTGAGCCGGTACTCGCGCTCCCCGGAGACCCGGCGCAGGCCCTCGTCGGTGATGCGGAGCTTGCGTGCCATCCCGCCCTCAGGGTCGGGGATGCGCTCGGCCAGGCCCTCGCGGAGCAGGACGGCGGTCTGCCGGTTGACGGTGGAGGTGTCGAGGCTGAAGGCCTGCGCGAGCTGGCCGATCGACATCGGCCCCTCGGCCTCGAGCCGGCTGAGCAGGATGTAGCTGCTGCCGCGCTCGAGCCGCCGCTCCTCGACAGGCGCGGCCGTCGCCGCCAGCTCCTTGTAGCGACCGATGAGCATGAGCTCGCGCTCGATGTGAACGATCTCCTCGCGCACGAGTCCCACCCCACCGCTTCTCGAAGATCCCTCTATATAGGGAACTGTAGGATACACACCGTATGCATCGTGCATATCCACGCGAGATTCGGAGAGCTCATGAGTTCGACGCGCGCCGCCCAGCGCAGCGGAGCGATCATCAGTGTGCTGGCCGCGGCGGGCATCACGGTCTCGCTGATGCAGACCCTGATCGTCCCGCTCATCGCCACCCTGCCGACGCTGCTGCACACCACCCCCGCCGACGCCTTCTGGGCCATCACCGCGACCCTGCTGGCCGGCGCGGTGGCGATGCCCGTCTCGGGACGGCTCGGCGACCTGTACGGCAAGCGCCGCGTCATGATGGCCAGCGCGCTCCTGCTGGCCGTCGGCTCCCTGGTGTGCGCGCCCGCCAACTCGCTGGCCCCCATGGTGATCGGCCGTACGCTGCAGGGGCTCGGCATGGGCGTGATCCCGCTGGGCATCGCCATCATGCGTGACGTGCTGCCGCCGGAGCGGCTCGGCTCGGCCATCGGGCTGATGAGCTCCTCGCTCGGCGTGGGCGGCGCGCTCGGCCTGCCCGCCGCCGCGCTCGTCGCCCAGTACGTCAGCTGGCACGCGCTGTTCTGGGCCGCGGCCGGGCTCGGCCTGTTGATGAGCGTCCTGATCCTGCTGATCGTGCCGGAGTCGCCGGTCAAGTCGCCGGGACGCTTCGACTTCGTCGGGGCGGCGGGGCTGGCGGCCGGCCTGGTCCTGCTCCTGCTGCCGATCTCCAAGGGCAGCGACTGGGGCTGGACGAGCGGCACCACGCTCGGGATGTTCGCCGCCGCGGCGGTGATCCTGCTGCTGTGGGGATGGTGGGAGCTGCGCAGTCCCGCGCCGCTGATCGACCTGCGCACCAGCGTGCGCCGCCAGGTGCTGATGACCAACCTGGCCTCGATCGTCATCGGCTTCGCCATGTACGCGATGTCGCTGATCACGCCCCAGCTGCTGCAGCTGCCCGCGGCCACCGGGTACGGCCTGGGCCGTTCGATGGTCGAGGCCGGCCTGTGGATGGCGCCGTCCGGGCTCATGATGATGGCGATCTCGCCCGTGGCGGCGCGCCTGTCCGCGGCGCGGGGGCCCAAGACGTCCCTGCTGCTCGGCACCGTCATCATCGCCGCCGGCTACCTCATGGCACTCGGCCTCATGGGTCACGCGTGGGGAGTCCTGGTCTTCTCCGCGGTGGTCGCCGCGGGGATCGGCTTCGCGTACGCGGCCATGCCGTCCATCATCATGAGCGCCGTGCCGCTCACGGAGACGGCCGCCGCCAACGGGCTCAACAGTCTGATGCGCTCGATCGGCACGTCCTGTGCCAGCGCCGTGCTCGGGGCGGTGCTGGCCAACCTGACGATCAAGTTCGGTCCCGCGACGCTGCCGTCCGAGGCCGGCTTCCGCGCCGGCTTCATCATCGGCGGCGGCGTGGCCCTGCTGGCGGCGCTCATCGTCCTGGCCATCCCCGGCCGGCGCGCCGCCGCCCACCTGGCGGCCCCCGACCGGCCCGCCGACGCCGACCGCGAGGTCAGCGCGCACTAGCGCGCACCGGCCCGCCTCCTCTCAGCCCGGAGGCGGCCGGTGCCCTTCCCGGCGCTCTCGGACGGAGTCAGGAAGTCCTGGAGTTCGCGGTGCCGGAACTGGTAGGTGGCGCCGGCGACGCGCAGCAGCCGTGCCTCGCAGGCCCAGTCGAGAAAGTCCCACAGCCGCAACGGAAGCAGGCCGCGCATGGCCGCGACCACCAGCCCGATCATGGTGCGGGTCCAGGCGATCGCGCCGAAGGCCAGGCCGAAGGTCACGCCGCCGACGAGCGCGCACGCCAGTGACTCGACGATGTCCTGGTTCATGACGAACACCAGGAACGCGGCCACACCGCCGGTGAGGCCGAAAGCCAGCCCGATCGTCAGGTTGCGGTGCAGGGCCTCCCGCGGGTGGGCGAGCTCGGCGTCCTTGCTCCAGCCCCCAGCGGTGATCTTGAACAGCACTCCGAGCGTGAAGGCCAGCACGAAGGCCCCGGTCACGCCGACGGCCAGCGGCACCGGGCCGGCGTGGGACAGCCGCAGCGGCGCCAGCCCGGTGAGCGCGCCGCACAGTCCGAAGCCCACCAGGGTGACGAGTTCGGTGCGGACCACCTCGGACACGGTCATCCGCTCGGCCCCCCGCCGACCGGCGGCGGTCAGCCCGATGACCGCTCCGAGCGCCAGCCCTCCGGTTCCCCCCGCGGCGACGGCGAAGACGGGACCGAAGACGCGTTCTCCGGTCAGCATCAGCCCGGCCAGGCCACCGAGCACTCCGACGGGGAGGCCCGCCAAGGCCCCGAGCAGACCGCCGGTGATGCGCCGCCCGCGAGGGACATTGGCCCGCCCACCGGCGGCGGCCGGCCACGGCGACAGCGACAGGCCGGTCGCGACGGCCACCCAGCCCGCCATGAGGGCCAGGGTGAGCAGCTGTTCCGGGTCGAGTCCGGCACGCAGGCCGCCAGGGCTGTCGACCGCCGAGCCCGTCCAGAAGGCCAGCATGGCGATGACCGCGAAGATCACACTGCACAGGCAGTGCAACGCCTGGACCCGGCGCCGGCCGCCGATCGGCCACAGCAGGTGGGGGACGATGTCGATCGCCGTCAGACCGGGCGGCGGGCGATCCTCCTCGGCGGTGCGAGCGGCCTGCCACCGCAGGTGGTCCGCGAGGTGCACGAGCCACGACCGCACCTGACGGGACTGGTACGGAGTGCCGTGGGCGGCGCTGGGCGTGAGGCCGGTCGCCGCCGGGACGTACGCCTCCAGCAACCTCCGGCCGATCGACCCCGCTCCCTCACGCGGGTCGGTGCGCGGATCCACACGGAGCAGCTCGACGGGGTCTGCGCCGGCCTCCACGGCGGTGACGGTCAGCAACAGCCGCCAGGGTGTGGCGAGAGCGGTGTGAACGGCCTTCCCCGCCGGTCCGGACAGTGCCGCGTGGATGTCGTCGCGGTGCCCCTCGCAGGGATGGCCGTCCGGCCAGCGGGCGTGCAGGTACGTGCTGATCTGTTCGGTGGTCAGGCCGTGCAGCTGGATCCGGGTGGCGTTGTCGAGCTCGACCCCGGCCGCGCGCAGCTCGGCGTGACGATCGGCTCGACAGGTCACGACGACCGCCCCCGGCCGCCGCCCGGACAGGTCGCTGTACCGGTTGAGCTCGCTCAGCAGTCCGATCGCCCGGCGAGGCGAGCCCATCGACGGCTCGGGGTCCAGCTCGTCCAGTCCGTCCACCACCGGCAGCACCCGGCGATCACGTACCAGCCGCAGGGCGTCCTGGAGCGCGAGCCCGAAGTCCTGCACCAGCTGCTCGGCCAGCCATGGTTCGAACGGCCTTCCCAAGGTCCATCGGGCCGCGTTCAGGCGCACCGGTACCATCCGCGGGTGACCGGGCCGTCCTTCGGCGGCCACGAAGGGCTCCAGGAGTCGCAGCACCAGTTCGATGGCGAGCACCGTCTTGCCCGATCCCGATGCGCCCACGACGAGCAGGCGCTGCGGGCGCAGGCCGGTGAAGAGGCGGCCGATCGAGTGCAGGTCGTCCGCGACCTCGCCGGGTGCGTCGTCGCGACGGGTCGGGTCGGCGTACAGCCCGAAGGAGACGGGCGCGAGGTTGTAGCCGCCCAGCAGCCCTTTGCGCGCCCGGTCCTCTTCCCGGACCACTCGCCGTGACAGCAGTTCGAGAGCGTGATCCTGCGGAGGCTCCGCCATCGCCTCCGGCGGCATGGCCGGGGACGTCCGCTCTTCGGATGGGGGTGGAGTGACCGGTTCGGCCAGAGTCGTCCTGGCGGCTCGCCAGCGTTCGAGCTCTCCGGGAATCAGCTCGGCCGGAAAGTCGCAGGAGCGTAAGCAGGCGGTGACGAAGGCTCTCACGAAGTCCCACCGCGGCAGCCTGTCGGTCTGCCGCAGAACGTGCGAGGTCGTGCTCTTCGGCAGCGCATCGACCATGGCTCCGTCCGGGGTCACCGTCTGGCCGCCGAGAGAGCGCAGCCTGCTCAGAGACGGCTGCCCCGCCCATTGTCTGAGCTCGACCAGCGACCGGACGAAGTCGGCCACGCTGCCGGCCTGGGCGGGATCGGGCTGGGAGGGACGGTCCGCGATCACCGCCCGGTCCTCACCAGCGACCACTCGAACCTCGCCCTGCCGCGGTGCGGCCACCGGCCGTCCAGGAACAGGCCCTCCAATGTCTGGACATGGCGTGACTCCATCAGGAAGTTGCGTGCCTCGTCGGCCTCGACCAGCTCCCGGCCGACCGCGATCGGAACGAACCCGTGCCGGGGGATGTAGACCCACCGGCCGCGATCCCAGTCATAGGGATCGAACCAGCGGTGGCGAACCGTGCCGGAGATCCGCACCTCCGGCCCGTCCCGGGTCAGGACGAACGAGCCCTGCGAGCGCAGCAGGCTCACCCTGCTGACGTAGAACAGCTCCGTACCGATGAACGCGTTGATCCGCGCGTCCCAGTGGTCGTGCAGCCACGTGGAGGCGCCGTCGCGCAGCCGCCCCGCCTCCCGGGCGAGCTGACGTTCGAAGCGGCGCTGGTTCTTGCGCTCGGCCTTCTTGATCACTTTGAACGAGCGCAGCCAGCGCAGGGACATCGTCCTGGAGGCGCCCGCGCCGTCCATGAAGTGTTCCAGGAAGTCGGACGCGAGCGGGTGGAACTGCCGGCCGCCGTCGATGATCGAACGGAACAGCGCGGCCAGCTCCGGGACGGGCCTGCCTGTCCGTCGCCGGAAACCTCGAAGGAACATGCTCGCTCTCTCCGTGGTGGGGGCCAGGGTCACGGACACGTCTCGCGGTATTTCTCCTGCGGTACCAGATTCTCCCATTCCTCCCGGGTGAGGGAGCGGCCCGCGTTGGCGCACGCCGCGACCACCAGGTCGGGAGGCGTGCGGACGTTCCACAGCCGCGCTGTCCTGTCGTCGGACACCGTGGCGACGGTCGTGCCGTCCCGGCTGTAGGAGAGCGCGGTCACGCCCTTGGTGTGGCCGGTCATGGGGGAGCCGAGCCGCCGGTACGTCCGCAGGTCCCACAGCTGCACGTCGCCGTTGGACAGACCGGTGACGAGGATCTCGCCGTCCGGGCTGAAGGCGAGCGTGTTCGTCGAGCCGTCCTCGGGGAGCAGGCCGATGCCGACCGCGCGGCGGCGCGGCACGTCCCACAGCCGCACGCTGTAGTCGGAGGCCGTGAACGCCAGCCTCCTGCCGTCGGGGCTGAACGCCATGGCGTTGACGAACCCGCCCTGGGCCCCGTACGACGGGCCCTGGATCTCGCGGCGGGTGGCCACGTCGAAGAGCCGTACCCGGTTGTCGAAGCCCGCGGTGGCCACGGTCGTGCCGTCAAAGCTGATCGCCATCGCCGTGATGACGTCGGTGTGGTCGGGGACGGTGATGCGCGGCCCGGTCTCACTGCGGCGCGCGAAGTCCCAGAACACGATGGACTTGTCCTTCTCGGCGGCGACGACCCTGCCGTCCGCGCTGATCCTGGCGGCAGCGAGTGTCCTTTCATGGACGATCTCGCGGCGGCTCGCGACGTCCCAGAGCCGCAGGCCGTCGGCGCCTTCCGACAGGAGCGTCCGCCCGTCGGGGGTGAAGCTGAGCCGGTACACCGCACGGCGAGGACCTCCGGGGTTCAGCGGGGGGCCGAGGGGACGCTGGGTGGCGACGTCCCAGAGCTGGATCGCGGGATTCTTGTCGTCGGGCATGCCGGCGGCCAGGATCCGTCCGTCAGGGCTCAGCGCGACGGCCCCCAGCGCGGGCATGGGGGTCCCGAGCTGCAGGTGGGTCCGGGCGTCTGCCAGCCGTGCCACGCCGTCGCCGCAGGCGACGGCGACCAGCGTCCCGTCCGGGCTGAACGCCACGCTGTTGACGCTGCTGTAGTTGTCGGCGAGCACGAGCAACTGCTGCCGGCCGGCCGTGTCCCACAGGACGGTACGGCCGCTGTCGCCGCCGGTGACGATCCGGGTGCCGTCCGGGCTGAAGGCGATCGAGTAGTAACCGGCGGCGCGGTCCTTGAGCACCCCTGTCTGCTTGTGCGTGGCCGTGCTCCACAGGCGCCCCGTCCGGTCCGAGCCCACGGTCGCGAGCGTGGTGCCGTCCGGGCTGAGGGCGACCGCGCCGACGGCCTGGCGGTGTCCGGTGAAGGGGGCGCCGATCTGGCGGGACGTGGCGGTGTCCCAGAGGCGGGCGGTCTTGTCCTCGCTCGCGGTGGCCAGGATCGTCCCGTCCCGGTTGAAGGCCACTCCGTGGATGATGCTCGAAAGGCCGGGCCCGTAGTCGGGGCGGCCCATGGGAGCGCCGTGCGGGCGGCGCGTGGCCACGTCCCACTGCTGGACGACGCCTCTGTAGTCGCCGGTCACGAAGGTCTTCCCGTCCGGGTTGTACGCGATCGCCGACACGACCTCCGTGTGCTCCAGCAGGGGGCCCAGCTCGCGACGGGTGGCCACGTCGTAGAACCGGATGGTGCTGAGACACACCGTGGCCAGGGTGCGGCCGTCGGGGCTGAGGGCCAGCTTGATGCCCGAGCACTCGAACTTCCGGCGGGTGATCGGGGCGCCGAGCTGCCGCCGCGACGCCGTCTCCCAGAACCGCACGGCGCCGTCGTCGCTTCCCGTCACGATGGTCGAACCGTCGGGGGTGAACGCCAGTGCCGTCAGGGGTTTCGTGTCCGCGCTGAGGTTCCCCCGGGCGGTGCGGGTCGCCGCGGACAGCACGCGGTTGCGGGCCTCGTCGGTCTCGGCGATCCGCCAGGCCGCCACGGCGAGCATCGAGGCGAGGGGGGCGTCGCCGGTGACCTCGCTCTGCGCCGCGAGCTGGCGGGAGCTCGCCTTCCTGCGCTGCAGATCGGCGTCGTTCGCGGCCCTGACGGCGACGCCGGCCGCGATGAGGGCGAGCACCGACAGCACCGCGAGTCCGGCCATGACGAGACGACGGCGGCGGCCCGCTCGCCGCATCTCCCGCGCGGACGCCGCGAGGAAGCGCTCCACGGTGGGGCCGGGCGGCGGGAAGCTGTCGGGGTCGCGCTCCCAGCGGGGCCGGTTGTCGTCCACGGCCAGCAGCCGGGCGCCCCGGTAGAGGAAGGCGGGGTCGCGGTGATGGTCGGCCCACTGCGCGGCGTCCTCGACGAGCTGGTCGTACACCGCTTGCGCGGCGAGGTCGGGTTCGAGCCACTGCCGCAGGGTGGGCCAGGCGGTCAGGAGCGCGTCGTGGGCGATCTCGGCGGTGTCCTCGTGCAGGGTGAGCAGGCGTCGGCCGGCGAACGCGGACAGCAGCGCCTCGACCTGGTCCCGCCGCTCGGCGGAGTGTGCGGCCGCGGCGGCGTGGATCTCGGCCAGCGTCGCCCTGCGCCGCGCCACCCGACCTCCCGCGGTGATCAATGTCATCCGCCGGAAGAGCCTGAGCGCGGTCTTGCGGTCTTCAGGCGGCAGCCGTCCGAGGACCTCCTCGGCCGTACGGCGCACGGAATCGCGGACCCGGCCGGATTCCTCGTAACCCCGCACGGTCAGGGTGCCGTCCTCACGTCTCTCCCAGGTGTTGCGCAGAGCCTGCGAAAGCAGGGGCAGGGCCCCGGCCTCGTAGCGATCGCCCGCGGCCCGGTCGGCGCCCAGCTCGCCCAGGATGGTCTCCACCAGACCGGGCTCGATCTCCAGGCCGCCCGCGGCTGCGGGGCCGGTGATGGCCAGCCGCAGGTCCGACTCCGTCATCGGCTCGACGATGACCTGACCGTCCTGGATGGCCTCGGCGAACTGCGGGTAGGCGGCGCAGCGGTCCCAGTAGTCGGCGCGCACACCGATGATCACTCCGGCGCCGTGCGGGCCCTCGGCCATGGTGTCCAGGGTCCTGACGAACGCCTGGCGCTCCTGCTCGTCGGTCACCAGGGTGAACAGTTCCTCGAACTGGTCGACCACCAGGATGAGACGGTCGGCCGGGGAGAGGGTTTCGGACAGGGCCCGCCGTGGGTCGTCCCGCAGCTGCTCGTCCACTGTTCCGGCGGGCCCGCCGAATGCCTGTGCCCACGCTTCGGCAAGCGCGTGAAACGGCTTCGCGGTGGGTGTGATGAGCAGGCGCGGCCAACGCTGTGATCCGGCGAGCGGCAGCCTTCCTTCGGCCAGCGCCGGTATCAGCCCCGCCCGTAACAGCGACGACTTGCCCACACCAGAGGCGCCCGAGACCAGCAGGATGGATCCGTGCTCTTCCCAACGCCGTCCCAGGCGTTCGAGGAGGCTGAGCGTCGCCCGTGTACGCCCGAAGAACAGCCCGGCTTTCGCCGTCTCGAACGGCGCAAGACCTTGGTAGGGGCACACGTCGTCCGAATGGCCGCCCTCCTCCCGCTCGTCCATGGCGCTCATTCTGGCCAATCGTGACCACGCCTGCCGTCCGATTTCGTCCAATGTCGTCTGACCAGTGGCTTGAACGGCGCGAACCTGGATTCGATGGACACCTGTCTTCGCCGCAGGGCGACGATGAGAACGGGGGTGTCGATCATCAACACAACGAGAGGACCGGCTCCGGCCATGACCGGCTGCAAGCCCTGGGCCGCCTTGTCGGCCGTTTCCCCGCTGGTGGACGTCATGCGGGAGCCCGATGCGGAGCCGCCTGCGGGGGCGCTGCTGCGGGGGTGGCGCAAGCGGGCCTTGCTGACCCAGGAGCAACTCGCCGAAAGAGCCGGTCTCAACGTCCGGACGGTCCGCCGGCTGGAGAGCAGCAGTCTCTGGCATCCTCGCACCAGGTCGGTCCTGCTGCTGGCAGAGGCGCTGGGGCTGGACGGCGAAGAGCAGGCGATGCTGGTCGCCGTCACCCGCGGCCTGCCGGTTCCCGCCCGCCGCGATGATCCGCAGGAGAGCGGCCCACCGCCGGCGGCGCCGGCCGTTCCCCGGCAGTTGCCTGCCGATGTCGCGACGCTGGTGGGCCGGAGACGCGAGCTGGCGATCTTGGAGACGTACCAGGGCGCGAACACCGTGACAGTCGTCGCCATTGACGGTATGGCAGGAACGGGCAAGACGGCGCTGGCCGTGCGCGCCGCCCACCGGCTCGCGCCGCGGTATCCCGACGGGCAGCTCTTCGTGAACCTCCACGGCCATGCGCGGTCGATGACGCCGATCGAACCGGGCGAAGCCCTTGCCCGCCTGCTCCGCACGCTCGGCGTGCCCGGCGAGCACATTCCCCGGCACATCGATGACCGTGCCGCGCTGTACCGCAGCGTGCTGGTCGACCGCAAGATCCTGATCGTGCTGGACGACGCCGCCGACGAACAGCAGATCCTTCCCCTGCTGCCCGCCGGCTCGACCTGCCGGTTGATCGTCACCAGCCGTCGCCGCCTCACCTGCCTGGACGACATCCGAAGCCTGTCACTGGAGACACTGCCGATGGTGGACGCGGTCGCCCTGTTCACCCGCATGGCCGGGCGGGAGCGCGTCATGGGCACTCCGGTGCATGTCCTGACCGAGGTCGTGCGGCGCTGCGGGTTGCTGCCCCTCGCCGTCCGCATCGCCGCCGTCCGGTTTCGGGCGCATCCCACCTGGAGCGTGCGGCATCTCCTGGACCGGCTGACGGACGACCCGCTGGCCGAACTGAAGGCCGGACGGCACAGCGTCGCCGCCGCCCTGGACCTGTCCTACGCAAGGCTGTCCACCGAACAACGACACGCGTACCGGGTGCTGGGCTCGCGCACCAGCACGGACTTCGGCGTCGACGCGGCCGCCGCGCTGCTGAACACGACCGGGCGACAGGCCAGACGGCTGCTGGACCAGCTGTCGGACGCCCATCTCGTGCAGGAGCCCGCCCCCGGCCGGTACAGGGTCCACGACCTGGTCCGCGACCATGCCTCGGCCGTGCAGGGGGCGAGCCGGCTCCCGCCTGACCTGGCGGCCTCCCTCACGTCGCCCCCGCGATGATCGGCGGTCAGGCCGCCGACCAGCCGCCGTCCACCGGGACGATCGCGCCGTTGATGAACGAGGCGGCGTCGGAGGCGAGGAAGACGGCGGCGTCGGCCATCTGCTCCGGCTGGGCGATGCGCTCGCCGAGCGAGAGCACGGGGCCGAGCCGGGTGGCGCCGACCGGGTCGAAGGACGCGTTCGTGGCGATGTTGGTCATGGTGGGACCAGGCAGGATGGCGTTGCAACGGATGCCGTCGTTGGCGTACGCCCAGGCCACGCTGCGGGTGAGGCCGACCACGCCGTGCTTGGAGGCGGTGTAGGCGGCACCGGCGGCGCCGCCGCGGATGCCGGCCTCCGACGCGGTGTTGACGATCGCGCCGCCGCCCTGGCGCAGCATGTGCGGCAGGACCGCGTGCGTGACCAGGAACGTGCCGGTCAGGTTGACCCGCAGCACCCGTTCCCACAGCTCGAGGGGGATGTCGGCGGGCAGGGCCATGGTGTCCATGATCCCGGCGTTGTTGCACAGCACGTCGATGCGCCCGTACGCGCTGATCGCGGCCTCGACCAGTGCGGCGACCGAGCTCTCGTCGGCGATGTCGGCGCCCACCGCGACGGCCGTGTCTCCGAGGGCGGCGGCGGTCTGCTTGGCGCTTTCGGGATTGACGTCGCAGGCCACGACGAGGGCGCCCGCCTTCGCGAACGCCACGGCCATCGCCCGGCCGATCCCGGACCCCGCTCCGGTGACCAGGGCCACCTTGCTGTCGAAGCTGCTCAACGAGTCCGTCCTTTCGATCGGCGGGTGCCGAGCCCCGCCACGTGCGGCGCAACCAACCGGACATGTTTGTCCGGTTGCTACCATAGCCGCTGTGCCGGGCACCCGTCGATCGAACAGAGGACCGAGCGCCGCCGCGGAGAACCGCGCGGCGCTGATCGCCGCGGCGCGGGAGGTGTTCGCCAGCTCCGGATACAACGCGCCGCTCAGCATGGTCGCCCGGGCGGCCGGGGTCGGCCAGGGCAGCCTCTACCGGCACTTCCCCGACCGCATCAGCCTCGCGATGGCCGTGTTCGAGGACGGCGTCACCCAGCTGGAGGCGCTGGCCGCCGAGCCCGGCGCCACACTGACGGACGTGCTGGCCCTGATGACCGAGCAGACCATCGCCTCGACCGCGTTCATCGACATGGTCACCACGCCCCCGGTGGACCCCGACCCCCGCATCCTCGAGGTACGCGACCGCGTGGCCAACCTCCTGGCAGACCTGCTCCCCGCCGCCCGGCGCGCGGGCGCCGTCCGCGACGACGTCACTGCCGAGGACCTCGTGCTGGTCGTCGGCATGCTCGCCGGGGTCCTCGCCAGGACCCCGGCGCCACGCCGGCGCGTGGTCGCCGGACGGGCGTGGGCGCTGCTCCGCACCGGGATGGAGCCCTGAGACGAGCCCTGAGACGGGGGCTCGGCTAGCATCCGCTGCGGAGACCCGGCATCAGCGGAACGGTGGTGACCGATGACAAGCGTGCGGCGTCGATACGTGGACACGCGGTTGGGCCAGATGCACCTCGCCGAATGCGGGAGCGGCCCCCCGGTGCTCTTCCTGCACCAGACCCCGCGGTCGTGGACCGAGTACATCCGCGTGCTGCCGATCGCGGGCGGCCGCGTGCACGCCATGGCCATGGACACGCTCGGCTTCGGGCAGTCGGCCGGCACCGGCGAGTTCAGCATCGAGCGTTTCGCCGACGGCGTCGAGGCGGTGCTCGACGCGCTCGGCCTCTCCCAGGTCGCCCTCGTCGGGCACCACACGGGCGCCGTGATCGCGCTGGAGGTGGCGGCCCGCGACCCGTCGCGGCTGTCGGCGCTGGTGCTCTCGGCGATGCCGCACGTCACGCCCGGGCGCCGGGAGCGGGTGCGCGACCTGCCTCAGGTCGATCACGTACGGCCGGCGGCCGACGGCGCTCACGTCACCGAGCTGTGGCGGCAGCGGCGCGCCTTCTACGACGCGGGCCAGGAGGACGACCTCACGCGGTTCGTGATCGACGCCCTCCAGGTGGTGGACCGCCTCCAGGACGGTCACGCCGCCGTGGGCGCGTACGAGATGGCGTCGCGGCTGCCGCTCGTCCGTACCCGGACGCTGCTGCTGTGCGGGGCGGAGGACAAGTACTCGCTGCCCGACCAGCCCGCCCTGGCGCGGGCGCTGGGGTGCGAGCTGCAGGTGATCGACGGCGCCGGCGTCTGCCTGCCCGAGCAGCGGCCGGACGCGTTCGCCGAGGCCGTGCTGTCGTTCGTGACTCAGCCCCGCGTCTGAGGGTCTCTACGGGGCGCTCCGGGCCGGGGACAGGAAGTCGCGTACGAGCCGGTCGTAGCGGGCGCGGTCCACGTTCCACGCCTCGGTGTGCTCGCCCTGCGCGAACGGCTCGAACTGGATCTTCCAGCCCAGGCGCCTGCCGGTGGCGACGAGGTCGCGCGCCTCCTGGATCGGGTGGGCGGTGTCGGGCGCGGTGTGGATCAGCAGAAGGGGCGGCCTGATCTTCGGCGGGTGGCGGATCAGGCTGAGCCGGTCCGTGTCGACCCCGGTACGCCACTTGATGACCTGGTTCGACAGCCCGGCCAGGAAGGCGGGCAGATGGAAGTTCTTGACGCCCTGCTCCCCGGTCATCCGCACGTCGATCATGGGCGCGTCCATGATGACCCGGTCGACCAGGTTCGCGAGCGATGACCTGCCCAGGAACTGCCCGATGATCTGGCCGCCCATCGAGGTGCCGTACAGGACGAACCGCCGCGCCCCCATGGTCTGTGCCTGGCGTAAGGCGGCCTCCAGGTCGCGCCACTCCGAGTCGCCCAGGTGCAGCAGCCCGTCGGGCGAGGGCGGCGCCCCTTCGTCGTTGCGGTAGCTGATGTCCAGGAAGGGCAGCCCGAGCCGGTGCACGACGGGCAGGATCTTCAGCTCCGCCTTGCGTCGCCCGTTCTGCCCGTGGACGGCGACGACCCAGGTGGCGCCCTTGCCGGGCACGTACCAGGCGGGCGCGGGCCCGAGCTCCGTGGGCACCATGATCTCGGAGTAGCCGATCCCCCAGGCGACCTCGGGATCGCCGGGCGGAACGTTGCCGAACCAGCCGGGAGTGCCCACAGATGGGGTCGGACCTCGCAGCACCTTGCGCGTCACCCGGCCCGGAGCACGGGAGACGACGTCGCCGAGCATCGAGTACGCGCCGCCGCACTCCAGCCAGTACGTGCCGGGCTTGCCGGACTCGGGCGTCTGCTCCAGCGTCACCAGATCGCCCTGCACGGTGAGCACCCTGGTGTTGCTCGTGCCGTAGTGCACGACCTCGATCCCCTGCTCACTGCCGAACCAGGCCCCGTACCCCGCCGCCGCGACCAGGATGATCAGGGCCGCCCCACCCGCGATCCACGCCCTGCGCTTCCAGCGGGGCCGCCGCTCACTACCGGACGCCATCGAGAACCCTCCGCGCCGTACGCTCGCACAACCCGCGAAAACCGTCTTCCTCCAGACCGATGCGGCCACCGAGGTAGAGCTGCACGAGCCCTTGGATGGGCGACGTCAGCGCCAGCGTCACCTCCAGCGGATCGTCCTTGCGCACCAGCCCGTCGCGCATGCCCTCCTCCACCAGTGCGACGACCATGCTGAACGGCGACCCGCCGCCTTCGAAGTCGTCCGGGAAGCGCCGAGCCCGCTGGCGGCGCTCGGTCATGAGGAACCCGTACAGATGCGGCTGCCCCAGGGCGAAGTCGAGAAAGTCCTGCATGAGGCCGAGTGCCCGGTCCTCCCACGAGCCGCCCGTGACCCGGGTTCCCCACCCTTCGGCCAGCTCACGGAAGGCCCGCTCGGCCACCGCGTCGAGAAGTGCCTGGCGGCTCGGATAGTGCTTGTAGGTGGCCATCGGGGACACGCCGACCATGTCGGCCACCCGCCGCATGGTCACGGCATCAGCGCCCTCGCTCACGAGAACGGTCTGCGCGGCGACGGCGATCTTCTCCGCTGTGTTCGAAGTGCTCACGGTGTACACCGTAAACCATCAAGGTGTACGCCGTACACCCGGTGGCGACAAGAACCCGGTCGGCGTTCAGGAGGCGACGCCGCGCCGGATGTCCTCCGCGGCCCGCTTGATGCCGGCCGCCCAGGACGTCAGTGCCGCCTGCAGCTTGGCCTCGCCGAAGAACAGGCCGAGCAGCGGCCCGGCCATGGACTCGCTCACCTCCAGGTCCGTGCCGCCGTCGCCCCGGCGCAGCAGCAGGTGCCGGTGGACGGCTCGGGCTCCGAAGCTCACGCCCGTCCACGTGAGCTCCTCATCCCGGCGGACCACCGCGAACCGGGACCGGATCGCCGCCTTGCCGTTGACCCACGAGAACGACGTGTCCGGCGCGACCGCACCGTCCAACCGCACGTCGTGGATCGCCGGGTCGATACGGGACCAGGCGGCCGGGGTGGCCAGCACGTCCCAGACCGTCTCGACCGGCGCGTCGATGGCGACGTCGCAGCGGGCGCGCACCGCCGCCCGTTCGTCGATGCGGCCCTTCTTGGCGTACTGCTCGTGCAGGTCGTCGAGTGCCGGACCGGTGTACAGGAGCGACTTGACCATGGTGTGACCTCCAGGGGAGTGACGGGGGGAATCGTCAGCCGGCGGTCAGCCGGCCGAGCGGGCGTAACAGCCGGTCGACCGCCGCGCGCCCGGCTTCGAGCGCGGCCTTGAGCGGTTCGCCGTCGCGGGTGAGGCGACCGATGCGGGGGGTGCCGGGCCCGGGGCGTACGGACAGGACCGCCGGATCCGCCGGGGCCCGGCCGCCGACGGGCAGGCGGGACACCGGCGGAGCCGGCTGGTCGTACCGCGTGAGCACCGCGTCGTCGTGCAGCAGGCGGTGGGCGCGCGTGAGGTAACTCCGGTGCAGCGCCTCGGGATACCCCCGCAGAACGGTCGCGGCGATCAGGCGCGCTCCGTAGGACGGCCGCGCCCCGCGTCGGGCGGCCGTCCCGGGCGCGGCGGGACGCGACCGCAGGACCAGGACGTGGCTGGCGCCCTGCGCCAGGGCGGTGCGGTACGGGATGGACTCGGCGAGTCCCGCGTCGTAGTAGAACCGCCCGGCCAGCTCGACCGGCGGACCGGCGAGGAACGGCAGCGCCGCACTGGCCCGCAGCGCCAGCCGCAGCTCGACGGGGCCGGTCAGATAGGGGCGCAGATCGGTGGACCGCCCGGTGTGGACGTCGGTGGCCAGCGGGTGGTACTCGACGGGATTGGCCAGGACGGCGTCGAAGTCCATCCGGGCCACCTCGCAGTACAGGTGCTCGACCAGGTTGCGCACGTCGACCATCGGCCGGCCGCGCAGGAGGTTGGACGGACGGATCATCGCCTTGGCGTAGCCGGGTTCGGCCCAGCCGGCCAGCTGCTCGGGAGTGCCGCTGAGCAGCCAGGCCCCGGTGATGGCCCCAGCCGACGCTCCGTAGACCGCGTCGAAGGCGTGCGCCACCCCGCTCTCATGCAGGGCCAGGGCCATGCCGGCGGAGATCGTGCCACGCATGCCGCCGCCCTCGATGGCCAGGGCCACCCGGTGGCCGTCCTGCCGCTGCCTGGGACGGCTGCCGCGGCTGACCCGGTCGGCCAGGACGCGCAGCACCTCGTGCCCGCCGGTCACGGTGTCCTGGTCTCTTCGGACAGGTAGGCCCGGGCCTTGGCCCAGATGTCGCGGTCGGACGGGCTGGTCGTCCACGTGGTGGACCTGAGCCGGCCCCGCCCGCGGTAACGCCGCACGATGGCGACGTGCTCCGGCCAGCCGACGAACCCACGAAGGGCCTGCTCGTCCAGCCAGATCGACACCGAGCCGCACCTGCCGCGCAGCGGCTCCGTCCAGAGCCACATGCCGACCGCGCCGTCCAGTTCGGGCCAGGCCCGGCGCAGGGCGAGTCCGGCCCGGTAGACGCCGGGCAGGTCGCGCAGCCGGTCGGCCTGGAAGTCGGTGACGCTGACCAGCACCGACCCGGTGGTGCCGGCCGCCTGTCCAGGTGTCCAGCGGCTCGTCAGCATGGCGCCGCCCACGACGGGTCGCGGCCCAGCAGGCCGAGCAGCCGCTGGAAGTCCGGGGCGTCGTCGGGCACCGGAACCCTGGTGTCGAACGCGGCGCCCGGACCGCGGCTCTTCGGCGTGTCCGGCCACCGGGAGGCCATCGCCAGCGCGGACGCGACCAGCTCGGGGTCGGGCCGGTAGGAGGCGCCGATGCTGGTGGCGACGTCCCAGCCGTGCACGAGGCAGTCGACCAGGTGCATGCTGATCGCGACCCGTCCGGGGAAGACGCCGAACTCGCCGATCTCGACCTGGCGGTCGTAGAAGTCAGGGGCGGCGAACGCCTTCGTGACCGCGGCCGCGGAGTCGTGGAAGGCGCCGAACGGGTCGTCTCCGAGGTCGTCGCCGTCCCGGGTGGACCGCTGCGCCAGTGGGTCCGCGGCGGCGGCGAAGCCGTGGTTCTCACCCACCATGTGCCGCAGCAGGTCGCCCAGGTTCCATTCCGTGCACGGCGTGGGCCGGTCGAGGTCCACGGTGGCGACCTGGGCGATCGCTCTCCTGGCGAGGTCCAGCGCGCACCGATGCAGGTCCCGGAGCTCCACGGCTGGGGGTCGAGTCATCATCCGCCTTTCTAAGTACGAACGTTCGTGCCGAGAATAGGAGGGTGCTGAGTCAAAGGTCAAGCGGCTATGGTGAACCGAACGTTCGTGCATGGAGGGGTGAGAGATGCCGGGAAGGCCGCGGGACGAACGGACACGCAGCGTGATCCTGCGCAGGGCGGCGGACATCGCCTCGCGGGACGGGCTGGAAGGGCTGTCGATCGGCCGGCTGGCCACGGACCTCGGCGTGAGCAAGAGCGGCCTGTTCGGTTACTTCGGCTCCAAGGAAGAGCTGCAGCTCGCCACGATCCGCGCCGCGGCGGCCGTGTACGTCGAGGAGGTCGTCCAGCCCGCGCTGACCGTGCCGCCGGGCCTGGGCAGGGTGCGCCGGCTGTGCGAGAACTGGCTGAGCTACTCGCAGCGGCGGGTCTTCCCGGGCGGCTGCTTCTTCTTCGCCGTCAACGCGGAGTTCGACGCCCGCCCGGGCCGGGTGCGGGACGCCGCCGCCGCGGCGAGCCTCGACTGGACCCGCTTCGTGGCGCGCGCCGTCGACGACGCCCGCCAGCTCGGCGAGCTCGCCGGCGACACGGATCCCGACCAGCTCGCGTTCGAGCTCATCGCGTTCATGGAGACGGCCAACGCCCTCTCCCTGCTGCACGACGACCCGAACGCCTACAAGCGGGCCAGAACCGCCATCCGCCGGTGCCTCGACACTGCGAGCACGAACGGGTGAGGCCCGCGGGGGCGGGTGCGGGCCGCCGTCACGCGGTGGGGTCGTAGTCGCTGGAGGTGTGCAGCCGGACGCGCTGTGCCGGGCCGCCGTCGCGCGGCGCGGTCGCCCACGCCTGCCGCACCCATAGCGTGCTGATCGCCCCGGGTGGGGACTGGCGCCAGCGCCTGCGCGACGTCCTACGCCGGCGCCCCCTTGGAGCGGGCGCGCCCGGTGAAGCGGGCGGCGTCGATGACGGCGCGTTCGTGGGTGCCGGTGCTGATCACGTCGTGCCCGTCGTCGGCGGCCACCTCGAACCGCAGCCGCCGCCCCTCCACCCCGGTGAGCCGCACGCGGCAGGTCACCTCGAGGCCGGGCGGCGTGGCGGCCGCGTGGCTGAGGTCGACGTGCGTGCCGACCGTCTGCTCGCGCGGCCAGTCCAGGTACGGCACGACGGCCTGGACGCACGTCCACTCGATCAGCCCGACGAGGAACCCGGTGGCGAACACCGGCGGCATGACCGCGAACTCCGGCGACTCCGGATAGAGCGCCGCGACGATCTTGCTCTCCGGCACCCGGAACCGGAACGTGTGCTCGAGGCCCGGCTTCAGCTCATTCATGGTCTGCTCCGATCATCCTGGCCGCCACCTGCTTGGCCCTGCGCATCGCCGTACGATCACCGTCGACCACCACCCGCGCGTTGGCCCCGTCGATGAGAAGGAGCAGCCCGAAGCCGACCTCCTCCGGCCGCGGCAGGCCGGCCTCGGCCGCCAGACGGGTCAGCGTGGAGCGCAGCCAGTCCTTGTAGGCCGAGATGACCTCACGCGCGGGATGCCCCGCGTCGGGCAGCTCCACCGCGGCGTTGGTGAACGGGCAGCCGCGGAACCCCTCCTGGCCGTGCCCCTCCGCGAGCCAGTCGAAGACCGCCAGCAGCCGCTCGGCTCCGTTCGCCGCGCACTGCTGGAGGAACGCGGTCATGGCCGCCTGCCGCGCGGCCCGCCGCCGGTCCAGCACGGCCGCCACCAGTTGCTCCTTGGACCCGAACTGGGCGTACAGCGTGGGCTTGGACACCTGGGCACGGGCCACCAGCGAGTCGACGCCGGTCGCGCGGATGCCTTCGGCGTAGAAGACCTCCGTGGCCACCTCCAGCAGCCGCTGCCCGGCGGCGCTGAGCTCGCGTTGATCGCTCACGCTGCCGATACTGACAGGTCAGTAAAGTCAGGGCAAGAGCTGATCGAGACGGCGCTTCAGGAATCGGCGCTCGGCCTCGGTCGTGGCCAGCGCGAGCGCCCTCTCGTACGCCGCCCGCGCCCCCTCGATGTCGTCCAGGCGCCGCAGGAGCTCGGCCCGGGTGGAGTGGAAATAGCGGTAGCCGTCGAGGGGGAGCGCGTCGACGATCGCCAGGGCCGCGCGCGGCCCCTCGACCTCGGCGATCGCCACCGCGCGGTTGAGCTCCACGACCGCGGAGCCCGTCAGCTCACGCAGCCGGTCGTAGAGCGCGGCCACGGCCGGCCAGTCGACGCGCTCCTCGGCCTGGAGCGCGGCGATGGCCGCCTGCACCGTGTAGGCGCCGCGAGCGCCGCGCGCGAGCGCGCGGTCCAGCAGCGCCTGGCCTTCCCCGATCTGCGCGGTGTCCCACAGGCCGCGATCCTGCTCGTGGAGCAGGACGATCTCGCCGTCGCGGACCCGGGCCGCCCGCCGCGAGTCGTGCAGCAGCATCAGCGCCAGCAGCCCGGCGGGCTCGGGTTCGCCGGGCATGAGGTCGAGGAGTGTCCGGGCCAGCCGGATCGCCTCGGCCGTCAGGTCGGCCCGGCCGTCGCCGTACCCCTGATTGAAGATCAGGTAGAGCACCGCGAGCACCGCGCCCAGCCGGGCGGGCAGGCGGTCCTCGCGGGGGATCGCGAACGGGATCCCGGCCGCCCGGATCTTGGTGCGGGCGCGGGAGAGCCGCCGCTTCATCGCCTCCTCGCTCACCAGGAACGCCCGGGCGATCTCCGGCGTCGACAGGCCGCCCAGCGCCCGCAGGGTGAGCGCGACCTGGGCCTCCGCCGCGAGCGCCGGATGGCAGCACATGAAGAACAGCTCGAGCCGTTCGTCGGGAATCGACGTCTCGTCCATCGCCGCCTCCTCGCCGGGCTCCGGCCGTTCCAGCCGCCGGAGCTTGTCCGCATGGGTACGGTCGCGGCGCAGGCGGTCGATCGCCCGGTTGCGCCCCGTCACCACGAGCCAGGCTCCCGGATTGGCCGGGAGCCCGTCGCGGCTCCAGCGCTCGGCGGCGATGACGAACGCCTCCTGCGCGGCCTCCTCGGCGACGTCGATGTCGCCGGTGTAGCTCACCAGGGCGGCGAACACGCGTGCCCACTGGTCGCGGAAGATCTCCTCGAGCACCGGCTAGAGCTCCACCAGCGGCCGCACCTCGACCGAACCGCCCAGGCGGGTGGCCGGGATCCGGGCGGCGAGCTCGAGCGCCTCGTCGAGGTCGCCGGCCTCGACGATGTAGAACCCGCCGAAGATCTCCTTGGTGTCGGCGAACGGCCCGTCGGTCACCAGCGTCTCGCCGTCCTGGACCCGTACGGTGGTCGCGGTCTCGGCCGGCTGCAGCCGTTCGCCTCCGAGCATGCGTTCGTCCTTCATCAGCGTGACGTACTCGGCGCTGATGGCGGCGCGCTCGTCCGCGCTGAGGCCGTCGTAGGCCTCGGGACGTTCGTTGATGAGCAGTGCGTATCTCACTGGTGGTCTCCTTGGGCTGGTTCGCGGCGGTAGACCAGGCGGACGGCCTGGCCCACCCGCTCGGCGGACTCGAGGCTCAGCCCGGCGGGCTGCCCCGGCCGGTCGAACAGCCGGCGCCCCTGGCCGAGCACCACCGGGAACACCAGCAGACGGTACTCGTCGATCAGGTCGTGGGCCCTCAGCACGTCGACGACGCCGGCGCTGCCGGCCACCACGATAGTCTGGCGCTTCTTCCGCTCGGCCACCTCCTCGACCAGGTCGCCCCGCAGGAGGGCGGAGTTGCTCCATTTCTCGACGCTCTCCAGCGATCGCGAGACGACGAGCTTGGGGAGGGCGTTCATCTTCCTGGAGAACTCGTCGTCCCTGGAAGGCCAGATGCGGGAGAAGAGCTCCCAGGTGGCCCGGCCGAGCAGCATGGCGCCGGAGTCCAGCACCTCCCCGAGAGCGAACTTGTCGCCGGCCACGGACTCGGGCCCGTAGCGGAACGCCCATCCTCCCCACGGCCTCCCATCGCTCCCGTCCGGGTCCTCGACGACCCCGTCGAGTGAGACGAACTCGATGACGATCACTTGATTCATGGTCTCGAACCTTCCTTGAAGCCGGTTTACGGCGACAGGACGAACGAGAACGCCTCCAGGGGACAGGTCGTGAATGTGACTCCGGTCACAGATCATCCGGGTGGCTTTACCCGTCAGCGGCTGCCCGGACGTTTAAGCACAAGGTAACGTGTCAACTACTGAGCGTATAAGTTTCCTGGTCAAACGGTAAAGGTCGCGCCGAAGGGCTCGGTGAAGCGCCGTCATGCACGTCAAGCACGAAGAACACGACCATCGCCTCCAGCTCCCGTTCAGTCACGCTGTCGGCGACGACCCCGGCGCGCTGCCGGTCCATGCGGCGGGCCCCGGTCAGCTCGCCCTGCTGACCCCCGCCGCCGTGCACCATCAGGTCTTCAGCGTGGTCCGGCTGCGTGCCGGGTACGACCTGGCCGAGGTGGACGCGTTCCTGGCCAGCGTGGAGACGACGCTCGGCCTGCTCTGGCAGGACAACGCCCACCTGCGCGAGCGTCTCGCCAACATCCCCGTCCCGCCGAGCCTGTCCCTCGCCGAAGCGGAGCGGGCGGCGCAGGAGACGGTGGAGACCGCGCGGCAGGAGGCCCGCCAGATCCTCGCCGAGGCCCGCGCCGAGGCCCAGCGGCTGCGGCGCGAGGCCGCCGCGGCGGCAGAGGCGCTGACCCGGACCGCCCGCGTGGCCGTCGAGGAGCAGCTCGACCAGTTCGACGCGGTGCTGTCCCACCACGGCCGGCAACTGCAGGACAGCCTGCGCGCCCAGCTCGGCCGGCTACGCGGCGCCCTGGACGACCCCGCCACGCCCGACCACGCCACGCCCGACCACGCCACGCCCGACCACGCCACGCTCGGCCAGGCCACGTCCGGCCAGGCCGCGTCTGACCGCGCCACGTCCGGTCCTGCCGCGCACCCGGGCGGTGGCCCGCATGCCGGTCCCGTCGCGCACGCGGGCGATGGGGTGCGCAGCGGTCCCGTGGCGCACGTGGACGCCGATGCGCACACCGGTCCCGTGGCGCGCATCGTCGACGGCGCGCGTCCCGGCGACGGCCCGCACGGCGGTGTCGTCGCGCACAGCGGCCACGGCGCGCGCACCGGTCCCGTCGCCGCGCCCTGATCGAGCCGTTCCGTACGGCACCGCCGTTCCCTACCGCACCGCCGTTCCGTACGCACTGCCGTTCCGTATCGCACCGCCGTTTCCGTACGCACTCTCGCCAGAAAGGCTGTGACATGTCCTTGCCGCTCGGGGGGCCGGCACTGCAGTCGGCGCTGCAGGACACGGGCCTTGACGCCGCCATGCCCGCCTGGACGGTGTGGGCCGCCGTGGGCCTGGTGGCGCTGTCCACGCTGGCCGGAGCCCATCTGGCCCAGCGCAACGCCGCCAAGATCAGCATTTGGCTGGCCGTCGCCTCGGCGCTCATGCTCGTCACCGCCCTGACCGACGTGATGCCCGACGCCTGGCGTGAGGCCCACGCCACCGAAGTGCCGCTGTGGCTTGTGGCGCTGGCCGGGGTGGTGGGCTTCGCCATCATCACGTACTTCACCCGCCACGGCCACCCGCACGAGGTCGGGCAGCGCGGACAGCACGCCCCCGGCCTGCACAGGCGCGTCAAGCAGGCCGTCAGCGCCGCGGTGTACGGAGGTGTGGGCACCGCCGTCGCGCTGAGCCTGCACCGCATGATCGAGGGCGCCACCCTGGTGCTGGCGGCATCGGCCATCGTCGTGGCCGCGCTCATGATCCACTCGGCCGGTGAGGGGCTGGCCATGACGGCCATGCTCGACATGGCCAGCAAACGACGCGCTCCCTGGCTGGCGCTCTCCTGTCTCAGCCCCGCGGCCGGTGTCGTGCTGGCCGCGGTGGCGCCGATCCCCCCGCAGAGCGTGCCGATCCTGCTCGGCCTGCTCACCGGTGTGCTCGTGCGTACCGCCGTGATCGGGCTGAAGATCGCCCGCAGCAGCGGCCGGCTGGTGCGGCGCCATGTGGCCGTCGCCGCGGCGGGCGTGCTCTCCGTGGGCGGCCTGCTGGTCGCGGCGCAGACCGTTCTCGTCGAGGACCTGCCCGAGCTGGCCGTGCCCATCGCCGCCGCCGGTGAGACGGGCGGGCTGCTCGTCCAACCCACCCCCACTCCGTCCCCCCGGCCCGAACCCCCGCGCGAGCCGATGCCGATGACGGCCTCCGAGCTGCGCGCCGCCGTCGCGGGCGGGCAGCTCGGCGTGGAGGCCCTGCTGTCACGCAGCGAGCTGACGACCATCAGCGCCGACGTCGAGTCGCTGCTGCGGGCCCTGCCGGGGCGCAGCGCCGCCGAGATCACCAGAGTGCTGCGGAAGGGCGGGATCGGCAGCGGCGCCAGCATCGGCGACCTCACCCTGCGCCAGCGCCACTACCTGCTCGGCGCCCTCGGCGCCCGGCCCAGGTCCTCGGCCACGGACGCGGGGCGCTGAACCCGCCTTTGCGCCAAGGGCCACGGCGACCCGCCCTTCGGCTCGTCGCCTCTCATCCCGCGCAGGCGCTACCCCGGGGCGTCTTGCCCGATGGCCCACCGGACGTCGCCGGAGCGCGTGCACCGGGGTGTCCGGCGGTGGTTGGCCGTGGAGCGGCGCCATCGGTAAATCCGCGGTTGGCGTGTTCGGCGCGTCCGGTGGTGGGCGTGTCCAAGGTGGCTGCGTTGTCGGCGACCGGCGTGGTCGCTGCCCGCCGCTGTGGGAGGCCATGGCGGGCCTATGCGCTGGGTAGCGCAGGCGGTGGACGTGGCTGACCACGGGCGGCGGCGGGCGTCGCTGACGTCGGGCGGCGGGCGTGGCTGACGTTGGGCGGCGGTGGGGGAGCGTGGCAGGGTGGGTCGGACAGGACCACCCTGAGGGCCGCCTATTCCGACATACTTGGCCATATGGATCGACGTGCAGAGTTGTCGGCTTTCTTGCGTAGTCGCCGTGCCCGCGTCAGCCCCGACGAGGTCGGCCTGCGTTCGACGGGCCGGAGGCGGGTTCCCGGGCTGCGGCGCGAGGAGCTGGCCCAGCTCGCGGGGGTGAGCGTCGACTACTACGTACGACTGGAGCAGGGACGGGCGCCCGGCGTGTCGGCCGAGGTCCTGGACGCGGTCGCCAACGCGCTGCGGCTGGACGCGGCCGAGCGCGCGCACCTGCGCGATCTGAGCGGCCCGGGCCGGCGCGCGGCCCGGCACGCGCCGCCGCCGGAGCGGGTCAGGCCGGGGCTGCGGCGGCTGCTGGAGATGGCGCGTGACGTCCCCGCCTACATCGTGGGCAGGCGCTGCGACGTTCTGGCCTGGAACCAGATGGCCCGCGCGCTGTTCACCGACTTCGACGCGCTGCCCGCGGAGCAGCGCAACTGGGGCCGGATGATCTTCCTGGACCCCGGTATCCAGGACCTGTACGCGGACTGGACCATCAAGGCCAAGGAGACCGTGTCGTACCTGCGGCTCAAGGCCGGCGCGTACCCCGGCGACCCGGTGCTGGCCGCGCTCGTCGGCGAGCTGTCGATGAAGAGCGAGGACTTCCGCCACTGGTGGGCCGAGCACGACGTCGTCGACAAGACCCACGGCCGCAAGACCTTCCATCATCCGCTGGTGGGGGAGCTGACCCTGGACCACGAGACGTTCCGCATCCCGGACGAACCCGACCAGGTGCTCATCACCTACACCGCCGAGGCCGGCTCCCCGTCCGAAACCGCCCTGCAGCTCATCGGCTCCTGGTCCGCACCGCTGACCGGCCTGGCGTGACCTTTGATCAAATAATCGGATGCTGACGGTTGGCGTGCGTTGCTAGCGTCAGCGTCGTTCGCCGGCACCTCACGCCCGGAGCGTCCTGATGATCACATGGCGTCGACTCGGCCAGGAGGACTTCCCCCTGCTGCGCACGTGGCTGGAGCGGCCGCACGTGGCGCTGTGGTGGAACCACGAGACCTCGGCGGAGGCGGTGGCGCGCGACTTCGGCCCCGCCGCCAGGGGAGAGGAGCCGTCCGAGGACCTGCTCGTGTTCCTCGACGGGCGGCCGCTCGGCCTGGTCCAGCGGTCGCGGCTGGCGGACTACCCGCACTACCTGGACGAGCTGGCGGCCGTCGTCCCCGTCCCTGACGGCACGGTCTCCATCGACTACCTCATCGGCGATCCGAACCAGGTCGGCCGGGGACTCGGGACGGAGATGATCCGTTCGGTCGTGGAGCGGACGTGGGAGGAGCTGCCGGACGCCTCCTGCGTGATGGTGCCGGTCTCCGCGGCCAACCGCGCCTCGTGGCGGGCGCTGGAGAAGGCCGGGATGCGCCGGATCGCGGAGTGCGATCTCGAACCGGACAACCCGATCCACGGGCCCGCTCACTACCTCTACCGGATCGACCGGCCGGCCGCCTGAGCGGTGCTGCGCCGATCCGGAGTAGACCTATCGCTTGGTTGGGAAGTATTCTTGGCCCCCGTCAGCAGTGCCACCCCTGAACCGGACGTGAGGTCACCGTGGTCGAGCAGCAGCCCAGCGGCGGGGTAAGGGCTCGGGTCAGCGCCGGGCTGCGCCCGTTCTTCCAGTGGCTCGCGGGCACCAGGGGCTTCGCCCGGGTCGCGCCCAAGATCGTCCCGCCTCTCGACCGCTTCGTCAACCGCGTGACCGGCGGCCGGGTCCTGATGGGCGACCAGATGATCCCCCACCTGCTGCTCACCACGACGGGCAGCAAGTCGGGGCAGCCCCGCGAGAGCCCGCTGGCCTGCCTGCCCGAGGACGGCGGCACCTTCCTGGTGGTCGGCAGCAACTTCGGCCGGGAGCACCACCCCGCCTGGAGCGGAAACCTGCTCAAGACCCCGCAGGCCACGGTGACCTTCCGCGGGCGCGTCATCCCCGTGACGGCCAGTCTGCTGGCCGGCGCCGACCGCGAGGAGGCGTGGCGGGCGCTCACCCGCTTCTGGCCGCTCTACCAGGGCTACACCGACCGCTCCGGCCGCGAGCTGCGCGTCTTCCGCCTCTCGCCCCGACCCTGACCGCGCGGCCTTCGTCGGGAAGGTCTCACACGCACCGCCGTGCGGCGCGTTTCGGCGCCGGCAGGTCTCACATACCCGGTCGTCCGGCGCGCGTCTGTGCGGTGCCGCCCAGCGCGTACGCCACGGCGCGCTCCGGACTGAGCCTCGCCCCCTGGCGGAAGGCCGCCGCGAACGCCGGCCCGCCCAGCGCGCGGCGCGCCTGTCGCGTGCAGCGCTCGTGCCACTTCGTGTGATAGTTCATCCACTCGGGCGAGGCCCCCACCGCCTGCCACATCGCGTGCGCCGCTCCCAGCAGCTCGGCGGCCCTGTCGTGCTCCTCCCGCGCGCCCGCGATCCACGCCAGCACCTCCAGGCACTGGGTGAGGCACCACCTGTCGTTGATCCCCGCGGTGAACTCGGTGGCCGTCGTCACCAGCGCCTCGGCCTGCGCGGTGTTTCCCAGGTTCCAGTGGGCGACGCCGAGCGCCAGCTGGGCGTACGCGCGGAAGACCAGGGCGTTCTGCCGCTCGCACAGGGTCAGGAGCTGCCGGCCGTACTCGGCGGCCTGGCGCGGGTCCTCGCTGGAGCCGTACGTGGAACCGACATAGAGGGCGAACATGACACCGTCGAGGTCGCCGATGGAGCGGTGGATGTCGAGGGACTCCCGCATCAGCGCGAGGCCGCGCCGGGCGTCGTGGGCGAGGAACGCCGCGACGCCCGCGGTGCGGACGGCGTGCGCCAGCAGCTTCTGGTCTCCCGCCTCGCGGGCCATGGCCATGGAATCGTGCAGCTTCGGCATCCCCGCCACGAGGTCGCACTGGCGGATGGCGAGCATGCTGTCGGCCCAGAGCGCGGCAGCCCGTACCGGGTGTTCGTCCGGCACATGCTCGAGGGCGCGCTCCAGCCAGTAGCGGCCCTCGGTGAGGGAGCCGGCGAGCAGCCAGAAGCACCACATCGCCGCCGCGGCGCCCGCTCCCACGGGAGCCAGCGCCGGCTCACTCACGCACGCCTCGAGGGCGACGCGGATGTTGGGCAGCTCCCGCTGCAGCAGCAGGTAGCGATCCACCTGCTCGGGGACCATCTCGTCGACCCGGTGCCGCTCCACGAGGTTCCGGTAATGGTCGACGTAGCGCCTGCGCAGCTGCCGCAGCTCGGCGGGCGACACCTGTTCGCAGCCGTAGGCGCGCAGGCTCTCCGGCAGGCGGTAGCAGGGCCCGTCCTTGACCAGGACCGATTTGTCCACCAGCCCGGCCAGGTGATCGAGCACGTCGAGGCGGTCGATGCCCTCGCCCGAGCACACCGCCTCCGCGGTCTCCAGGTCGGCCCCGGCGGGGAACATCCCGAGCCGGCCCCAGAGCCGCCGCTCGCCGGTCGAGCAGAGGCGGAAGCTCCAGTCGATGGTCGCGCGCAGCGTCTGGTGGCGGGGCAGCGCGGTGGGAGCCTTCGCGGCCAGTACGTCGAACCGCTCGTCCAGCTCGCGCGTCAGCTCCTCGAGCGGCAGGGTGCGCAGCCGTACCGCGGCCAGCTCGATCGCCAGCGGGATCCCTTCGAGGCGCTGCACCAGCCGAGCCGCGCACGCCATGTTGCCGGAGTGCAGCGTGAAGCCGGGCACGACGCCCCCGGCGCGCTCCACGAACAGGCGCACGGAGTCCTGGCGGGCGATCTCCCGCAGGGTGGCCCCGGGGGTCGGGATCGGCATGGGGGCGACCCTCAGCACCTGCTCGCCGTACGCCCCCAGGCTCTGCCGGCTGGTCGCCAGGATCTGCAGCCGCGGGGCGACCCGCAGCAGCCGTTCCACGAACGGGGCGCAGAACGCGCTCAGATGCTCGCAGTTGTCCAGGACCAGCAGCATCCGCCGGCCCGCCAGGTAGTCCTGCAGCACGGTCATGAGGTCAGGGCTGCCGTCGCGCAGCCCGAGCGCCGTGGCGACCGCCGGCTCGAGCAGGTCGCCGGTCTCCAGCGTGGCGAGCTGGACCACCTCCACGCCGTCCTGGTACGCCTCCCGCAGGACGTCCGCGGCCCTGAGCGCCAGCCGGGTCTTGCCGACGCCGCCCACGCCGGTCAGGGTGAGCAGCCGGGCCTTGCTCAGCATCTTCCGCACCGCGCACAGCTCATGCGTCCGGCCGACGAAGCTGGATTTGTCGGTCAGCAGGCCGGAGCCGGCCTTCATGGGGTCCTCCCGGCGAGGAGCTCTCCTTGCTCGCAGACCCAGGCCGCGATCTGGGCCCGGGAGTTGAACCCGAGCTTGTTCAGAATGTGCTCGACGTGCCCCTCGGCCGTGCGCTGCGCGATGACCAGCTGGGACGCGATCGCCTTGTTGGTCATGCCCTGGGCGACGAGCTGGGCGATCTCCATCTCCCGCCGCGTGAGCGGCGAGGTCGCCTTGGGCGCCGGCTCGGCCACCTGGGCGCTCTCGCACATGGCGTACGCGATCGCCTCGGCGGAGGTGAGTCCGGTGCCCTTGCGGAACCCGGCCTCGAACGCGCGCCCGCCGAGGCGCTCCCGCGCCAGCGCCTCGGAGGCGTCGTGGTAGCCGGACAGGTACTCGAGCAGGGGAGCGCCGAACGAGCGCCAGCTCTCCTGAGAGGCGCCGAACAGCACCGCGGCCCGCTCGGTCGTGCCGTCGGCGGCCATCCACGCCAGCGCCTCGATGCACAGGGCGATGCCCAGCCGGTCGTCGAAGGGCCGCTTGAGCCGGATGGCCTCCCGCTCCATCTCGACCGCCCTGGCCGTGTCGCCCTGCCGCCACAGCTCGATCCCGTACACCCACAGCGTGTACGACCTGAACCAGTGGTCCTCGCGCGCCTCGCAGAGTGCCAGGCACTCCTTGTACTGGGCCTCGGCCTGATCGGAGTGGCCGAGCAGCGAATGGGCGGTGGCGAGGTAGAGCAGCGCGTTCACCATGCCCATGGCCTCGCCGGCCTCGCGGTGGGCTTCGACCGCCTTGCTCAGGAAGGTGACCGCGCCGGTGAAGTCGCACTGGATCAGGGCCGCGAGGCCGGAGACGTACGCGGCGCCGGCGAGGATGCGCGCGTCACCGAGCCGCGTGGCCAGGCTGTGGCACTCCTCCAGCATCCGCGTCGCCGACGCGAAGTCGCTCTGCAGGACCGCCAGCCGCGAGTTGAGGCACAGGCCGCCGGCGCGGGCGGAGGTCGGCTCGCCGTCGGCGGCGAGCAGGCGGTCGAGCCAGCCGCGCCCCTCGCGCAGCGAGGCGGCCGCGATCCAGTAGAACCGCAGCGCCGTGGCGATGGCCAGGCCGCGCTCCGCCTCGCCCGGCGCCGTGAGGCAGTGGTCGAGCGCCGTGCGGAGGTTGCCGTGCTCGATGTGCAGGCGCCTGAACCAGGCCACCTGGTTGGGGCCGAACCATTCGCGCTGCGCGCGCGTCACGAGATCGTGGCACCAGTCGCGGTGCCGGGCCTTGAGCTCCGCCTCCTCGCCGGACTCGCGCAGCCGTTCGCGGCCGTACTGGCGGATCGTCTCCAGCAACCGGTAGCGCACCGTCGGCCCGTGCTCCTCGCGGGCCAGCACCGACTTGCCCACCAGGCCGACCACCAGGTCGACGATCTCGTCGGCGAGTATGCCGTCCCCCGAGCACACCTGCTCGGCCGCCTCCAGGTCGAGACCGCCGGAGAACACCGACAGCCGGGCCCACAGCAGCCGCTCCTGTTCGGTGCAGAGTCCGTAGCTCCACTCGATCAGCGCCCGCAGCGTCTGCTGGCGCGGCATGGCCGTACGCGAGCCCGTCGTGAGCAGCCGGAACCGGTCGTCGAGCCGGGCCAGCAACTGCTCCACGGAGATCGCCCGCAGCCGCACGGCCGCCAGTTCGATGGCCAGCGGGATGCCGTCGAGCCGCCGGCAGATGCGCGCCACGATCTCCTGGTTGGCCTCGGACACCTCGAATCCCGGGAGCACGGCCTGGGCCCGCTCCTCGAACAGCCGGATCGCGTCGAACTTCTTCAGCGACTCGGTGGAAGGACACGAGCCGTTGCAGTCGGGGATGGGCAGCGTCGGCACGGGCATCGTCTGCTCCCCGGCGACGCCGAGCGACTGCCGGCTGGTCGCCAGGATCCGCAGTTCGGGCACGGAGCGCATGAGCGTCTCCGCCATCACGGCGCACTCCTCCATCAGGTGCTCGCAGTTGTCCAGGATCAGGAGCAGCTGCTTGTCACGCAGGTGGTCGACGAGCACCTCGAGGGACGGTCGTACGGAACGGTCCTGGATCTCCAGGCTCTCCGCCACCGTCTGCGCGAGCAGGTCGGGGCTCTCCAGCGCCGCCAGCTCCACCAGCCACACACCGTCGTGGAAGCTGCGCCGCAGGTCGTACGCGGTCCGCAGGGCCAGGCGCGTCTTGCCGACGCCGCCCACGCCCACGAGCGTCACCAGCCTGGCTTCGCACAGCAGCCGCTTGACCTCGGCGATCTCGTGCCGCCGGCCGACGAAGCTGTTGAGCTCCGCGGGCAGCCGACACGAGACGGTCGGTGCGGTCATGGTCATGAATGCTCCAACGACTCAGGTGCTCGGGTCACCGCGTCGCGGGTGGCCGAGCCTCCACAACCCACATTATTCGGTGAACGGTTACCACTGCACTTTGTCGTTTTTCAAACGGATATGTCGGCCAAGGGTCTCTCTTTTTTCAGAAAAATAAGTAAAAGGCTCTTGGCTCGATTTTGATCCGCCTTTGCCCAGGTGGAGACATAGCTTTGCCGACGGGCATTGTTGCTGCCGGGCATTTCGGGCATGGATGCATCGCCCGGAGGTTTCCACTCACCGGGAAGGAGACGATCATGACGACGTCAACACCGTTCGGACGGGCCTTTCACCCTGGTGCCGGTTTCTCCGGCTGGCTCGGATTCGCCGGCACGCTCGCCATGGTGCTGGGCGTCTTCAACATCATCGAAGGCGTCATCGCCCTGTTCAAGACGTACTTCTTCGTCACGCCCGGCGGGCGGCTGCTGGTGTGGAACTACACCGCGTGGGGCTGGATCTGGCTGGCGCTCGGCGTGCTGCTGTTCGCCACCGGGGTCGGCGTGCTGGCCGGGCAGATGTGGGCCCGCGTGGTCGGGGTCATCCTGGCCGGGCTCGCCATGATCGGGCACTTCGCCTTCATGGTCGCCTTCCCCGTGTGGTCCATCGTCTCGATCGCGCTCTGCGCCCTGGTCATGTACGGCCTGATCGCGCCGCCGAGAGGGGCGATGGGCGTACGCGACTGATCTGCTGAGGCCGGCGTCACGGTCCCGCGGGGATGTGCCGAAGGTCGGCCGTCATCCTGGCGGCGGTCTCGGTCAGCGCGGGCAGTACGTCGCGGAGCAGGTCGTCCCGGCTCGCGCGGCTGGCGTGGGTGGCGACGTTGACGGCCGCGACCACCCGTCCGTCCCGGCCGCGGACCGGCACGGCGATCGACCGCACTCCCTCCTCCAGCTCCTGGTCGACCAGGGCATAGCCGTCCTCGGCGGCCTGCCGGACGGCGGCACGCAACCCGGCGGGTGACGTGATCGTGTGGCGGGTCAGCCGCTCCGGCGTGATGCCGGCCAGGCGCTCCTCGGGCTGGTCCGCCAGGAGCACCCGGCCCATGGAGGTGGCGTACGCCGGGAAGCGGGTGCCGACCGTGATGTCGACGGTCATGATGCTCACCGTGGGCACGCGCGCCACGTACAGGACGTCGTCGCCGGACAGCACCGCGACCGAGGCCGACTGGTGCACCCGGGCCACCAGGTCGGCCAGGTGCGGCTGGACGACCTCGCCGAACGTGCGCTCCGACAGGGAGGCGTAGCCCAGCTCCATCACCTTGGGGAGCAGCGCGAAGCGGGAGCCGCGGGAGGCGGCGTAGCCCATCCGCTCCAGGACCTGCAGCGACCGCCTCGCGGTGGCCCTCGGCAGCCCGGTCGCCTTGGCGGCATCGGCCAGGCTGAGCCCCCCGCGGGCCGAGCCGAGCGACACCAGCACGGCCAGCCCGCGGGCCAGCGACTGCAGGAACTCCGCACCCAGCTCCTGTTTGGTGGCGCGCGAGACATCCGGGGCGGCCGGCCGCGGGCGGGGCGGGGACGGCGGCTCCGCCAGGGCCGCCTCCATGGCCGCGACCGTCTTGCGCAGTCGGGGGAGCACGGAGTCGCGCAGTCCGGCGGCGGTGTGCCGGCTGGTGTGGCTGACGACGCTCACCGCGCAGACCGCTCGCCCCTCCGGATCCCGTACGGGCACCGCGACCGCGATCAGGCCGGGCTCGATGAGCTGGTCGTCCTCGGCCCACGGCGCCGACGGATCGAGCAGGGCCAGGCCGGCGGCGCAGCGGGTGGCGGGCAGCAGGTCGCCGACCCGGAAGGCGACCGACATGGTGCGCCGCCGGGTGAACTGGCCGATGAAACGCACCCCTTCACCGTCCTGGACGGCCAGCGACACGGACTCGTCCAGCTCCTCCGCGAGCCGCTCCGCCGGCGGCGCGAGCGAGTCGCGCAGTCCGTCACAGGCGAGATAGGCCTCGCCCAGCTCCATCAGCGGCGGCGCAGGCAGCATGTCCCGCCCCTCGGCCCGGACGTAGCCGAGGCGGACCAGCGTGGCCAGGACGCGGTCGACGGTCGATCTGGCCAGGCCGGTGGCGCGTACGAGATCGGTGGCGCGCGCCCGCCCGGCCTGGCCGGCGACGAGTGCCCTGAGCACGGTCAGGCCGCGCTCCAGGGTGCCTGCGGCCTCCATCCGGCCCTCCTCTCCGCCCGATCAAGGGCTTTGACATGAACGCGGTCCCGTACGCATACTCGACAGCACAATAGTGAACTAATATTCACTATGCGAACACTCCCGGGTGAATGGAGCGTCGTGCGGAGAGACAAGGTGGTCGCGACCACCGAGGAGGCACTGGCGGGCGTGCGCGACGGCGCGTCGTTCGCGGTCGGCGGCTTCGGCCTCAGCGGCATCCCCAACGTGCTGATCCAGGCTCTTCACCACACCGGCGTGACCGGCATCGGCGTGGTGTCGAACAACTGCGGAGTGGACGGCGGCGGCCTGGGGGTCCTGCTGGCGGCCGGGCGCATCGCCCGCGTGACCGCCTCGTACATCGGCGACAACAAGGAGTTCGCCCGGCAGTACCTGGCAGGGGAGCTGGAGGTCGAGCTGACCCCGCAGGGCAGCCTGGCCGAGCGGCTGCGCGCGGGCGGCGCCGGCATCCCCGCCTTCTACACCCCCGCCGGGGTCGGCACGCCGGTCGCCGACGGCGGCCTGCCGCTGCGCCACCACCCGGACGGCACGGTCGCGGCGGCCTCCCCGCCGAAGGAGGTCCGCGAGTTCGACGGCCGCCAGTACGTGCTGGAGCGCAGCATCACCACCGACTTCGCGCTGGTCAGGGCGGCCAAGGGTGACCGGTACGGCAACCTCGTCTTCAACAAGGCCGCACGCAACTTCAACCCCCTCGCCGCGATGGCCGGGCGGGTCACGATCGCCGAGGTCGAGGAGCTGACCGAGCTGGAACCGGACGAGGTCCACCTGCCCGGCGTGTTCGTCCAGCGGGTCCTCGTCCTCACCCCCGAGCAGGCGGCCGACAAGGGCATCGAGCGGAGGACCACCTCGTGAGCTGGACCAGGGACGAGATGGTCGCGCGGGCCGCCGCCGAGCTGCGCGACGGCGACTACGTCAACCTCGGCATCGGTCTGCCCACCCGCATCCCGTCGTTCCTGCCGCCGGACGTGGACGTGATCCTGCACTCGGAGAACGGCGTCCTCGGCGTCGGCCCCTACCCGGCCCCCGACGCGCTGGACCCCGACCTGATCAACGCGGGCAAGGAGACGGTCACCGTGCTCCCCGGCGCGGCGTTCTTCGACTCGTCGCTGTCGTTCGGGATGATCCGCGGCGGGCACATCGACGTGGCGGTGCTGGGCGCGATGCAGGTCTCCGCACGCGGCGACCTGGCCAACTGGATGGTCCCCGGCAAGCTGGTCAAGGGCATGGGCGGGGCGATGGACCTGGTCCACGGCGCGCGGCGGGTCGTCGTGATCATGGAGCACACCGCCAAGGACGGCACGCCGAAGATCGTCGAGGAGTGCTCGCTGCCGCTCACGGGGAAGGGGTGCGTACACCGGATCATCACCGACCTCGGCGTGCTGGACGTCACCGGCGACGGGCTGAGGCTGGTGGAGACCGCGCCCGGGGTGAGCGTGGCCGAGCTGCGCGACCGTACGGAGACGGAGGTTCTCGCATGAAGACCGTGTACGTCGTGGACGCGGTCCGCACGCCGTTCGGCCGCCATGGCGGGGCGCTGGCCGGGATCCGGCCCGACGACCTGGCCGCGCACGTCGTCAGGGCCATCGCCGAGCGCAACGACGTCGAGGCCCCCGACGAGGTGATCCTCGGCAACGCCAACGGGGCGGGCGAGGAGAACCGCAACGTCGCCCGCATGGCCGCGCTCCTTGCCGGGCTGCCCGTGACCACGCCGGGCGCGACCGTGAACCGGCTGTGCGGGTCCGGCATGGAGGCCGTCATCCAGGCGTACCGGATGATCGCCCTCGGCGACGCCTCCACCGTGATCGCCGGCGGCGTGGAGTCGATGACGCGGGCCCCGTGGGTGCTGCCCAAGCCGGACAGGGCCTTCCCCGCGGGCGGGCAGGAGCTGGTCTCCACGACGCTCGGCTGGCGGCTGGTCAACCCGAAGATGCCCGCCGAGCACACCGTGCCCCTGGGCGAGGGCGCCGAGCTGATCGCCGACAGGCACGGCATCGCCAGGGCGGAGCAGGACGCGTACGCGCTGGGCAGCCACCAGAAGGCGGCCAAGGCGTCGTTCGAGCGCGAGATCGCTCCCATCGCCGGCCTGACCAGGGACGAGGGCATCCGCGAGGACACCGGCCTGGACAAGCTCGCCCGGCTCAAACCCGTCTTCCGCGCGGACGGCACCGTCACCGCGGGCAACGCCTCGCCGCTCAACGACGGCGCGGCGGCGCTGCTGCTGACCGACGAGGCCGGGCTGCGCGGCCGCGAGCCGCTCGCGCGGATCACCGCGAGCGCCGCGAGCGCGCTCGAGCCCCGCTACTTCGGGCTCGGCCCGGTCGAGGCGTCGCGGAAGGCCCTGGCCAAGGCGGGCAAGGGGTTCGGCGACCTCGGGACCGTCGAGCTGAACGAGGCGTTCGCCGCGCAGGTGCTCGGCTGCCTGGCCGAGCTGCCCGAGCTCGATCCCGCCATCGTCAACCCCGACGGCGGCGCCATCGCCCTGGGCCATCCGCTCGGCGCCTCCGGCGCCCGCATCACCGGCGCCGTGGCCCACCGGCTCGCCGCCGCCGGCTCCGGCACCGGGCTCGCGTCCCTCTGCATCGGCGTCGGCCAGGGCCTGGCCGTCGTCCTGGAACGGTAGCCGCACATGAGCCCGGTCGTCGTCCTGGAAGTCCTGGAAAGGTAGCCGTACATGACCTTGCCCCTCACCCAAGCCGACATCGACCGCGAGATCGCCGAGGTGCACGCGGCCCGCGGCGGAGCGGCGGCCGACCACCCCGATCGGGACTTCGCCCCCTACCGCAGCAGCGTGCTGCGCCACCCCAAGCAGCCGCTCGTCGCGCTGAAGGACCCGGAGGCGGCCGAGCTGACCGGGCCGGTCTTCGGCGTCGCCGACGTCAGCCCGTTCGACTCGGACCTGACCAGGCAGCACCTCGGCGAGCCGCTGGGGGAGCGGATCACCGTGCAGGGGCGGGTGCTGGACCGCGACGGCCGCCCGGTGCGCGGCCAGCTGGTGGAGATCTGGCAGGCCAACGCCTCCGGCCGCTACCTGCACCAGCGTGACGACCATCCCGCGCCGCTCGACCCCAACTTCACCGGCGTGGGCCGCTGCCTGACCGACGACGAGGGCCGCTACACGTTCACCACGATCAAGCCCGGCGCCTACCCGTGGCGCAACCACGTCAACGCCTGGCGGCCCGCGCACATCCACTTCTCCGTGTTCGGCACGGCCTTCACGCAGCGGCTGGTGACGCAGATGTACTTCCCGAACGATCCGCTGTTCCCGTACGACCCCGTGCTCAACTCCGTCACCGACGAGCGGGCCAGGCAGCGGCTGGTCTGCGCCTACGACCACGGCCTGTCCGTGCCGGAGTGGACACTCGGCTACCGGTGGGACATCGTGCTGGACGGTCCCGCCGCGACCTGGATGGAGGAGGGCCGATGAACCCCACCCCCTCCCAGACCGTGGGCCCGTTCTACGGCTTCGCGCTCCCGATCCCCCGCGGGGGCGACATCGCCGACGGGGGCATCACTGTCCACGGCTACGTGTACGACGGCGCGGGCGAGCCGGTGCCCGACGCGCTGCTGGAGTTCTGGCAGGCCGACCCGTCCGGCAGCCTGCGGGGGGCGCCGGGCACGCTGCGGCGCGACCCGGTGAGCGGCACGCCGCTCGGCAGGCACGGCGTCGACTTCACCGGTTTCGGCCGGGTGCCCACCGACGGCGACGGCCGCTGGACCCTGCGCACGCTGCCGCCGGGCACCGGGTACATCAGCGTCTGCGTGTTCGCCCGCGGCCTGCTCCACCACCTCTACACCCGCATCTACTTCGGCCAGGACGCCTTCCTCGACTCGCTGCCCCCGGAGCGCAGGCGGACGCTGGTGCCGGTGGAGGAGCGCGAGGGCGTCTACCGGTTCGACATCCACCTGCAGGGCGAGAAGGAGACCGTCTTCATCGACTTCGGCTGACGAGGCGGCGGGCCGGGGCTCAGACCAGGCCCACCATGAAGCCTTCGTCGCGGATGCCCAGGTAGACGGCCGGGCGGTACTGGCGCATCGCGTGCTCGATGACCGGGATGTACTTGGGATTCGAGCCCAGCGGGAGCCGGTAGCCGTTCTTGACCGTGTGGAACTCCCACAGGTGCTCCATGTCCGGATGGCGCGTGCGGAAGCCCTGGTCGGCGGGGAAGAGGTCGAGGCGGACCATCGTCCTGCGGATCAGGTGGTCGGCCAGTTTGACCCGGCGCTGCTGCGTACGCGAGATGCCCACCCCGGACAGCTCGTTCCACGCAACGGCCCACGGCCTGCCCTGAGGGTCGTCCCAGCGCACGCCGAAGCCGTCGAAGACGAGCCGGCGCGGCCGGCTGATCTTGCGCCAGGCGATGATCGGCAGCAGCCCGATGAACAGGAAGACCAGCCCGAGGATCAGCACCACGACCGCGGAGCCCGAGCCGCCCGTCGTCTGCCCGGTGAACGCGGAGAAGATCGCGATGAGGCCGATGACCCCCGCGACGGACCCGCCGATCAGCGCCTTCACCTTGGCGTCACCGCCGACGTCGATCACCACGGGAGGCGGCGCGGAGGCGGGCGGCGGCTGGTGCGGGGGATACGAGGGGTGGAACGGTGGCTGTTGGGGGCCGTACATCATGGAACGGCAGGCTAGCCCTGATCGCCGCTCATACCGCCATTCTTCGGACTTTTGCGAAATGTTCAGAGCCAGCCGGCTTCGGTGGCGATCCGGACGGCGTCCAGCCGGTTGCGGGCGTCGAGCTTGGTGACGATCGCCCCCAGGTAGTTGCGGACGGTGCCCTTCGTCAGGTGGAGCGCGGCCGCGATCTCCGCGAGGTCGTCGCCCCCGGCGGCCAGGCGCAGCACGTCCACCTCGCGCGGTGACAGCGGGCTCTCCCTGGCCGTGATGGTCGCCGCGGCGAGGGCGGGATCGATCACCGCCTCACCGGCGTGGACGCGGCGCACGGCCGCGGCGAGGTCGGCGGGCGGAGCGTCCTTCAGCATGAAGCCCCCGACCCGGGCCGCGAGCGCCCTGCGCAGGACCTCGGGGCGGCCCAGCTGGGTGAGCATGAGCACCCGGCAGCCGGGGAGCCGTTTCCCGAGCTCGGCGGCGGCCTCGATCCCGTCCATGACGGGCATCTGCACGTCCAGCACCGCGACGTCGGGCCGGTGCTCCAGGGCCGCGGGCACCACCCCGTCCCCGGACGGCACCTCGGCGACGACCTCGATGTCGGGCTCCAGCCGCAGGAGCGAGGCCAGCGCGCCCCGGATGAGGTGCATGTCCTCGGCCAGCAGCACCCGGATCACCCTCGACTCCCCCCGAAGCAGAAAGGACCATGATATTTCCGGTGTCCGGTTCGTGTATTTCACACACCGGATCGAGGTGCCAGGCACTGGTCCGTGACCGTCCGGCCTCGCGATCTTGGAGGTATGAAGAGAGCCCTGTTCCTCGGCCTGACGACCGCGCTGCTGGTGTCCGGCCTCCGCGGTACGGCCGCCGCCGCCACGGACCTCGAAGGCGTCGGGACGCTGGTCGACGAGGTGGTGCCGGCGCAGCTCGCCGAGCACGGGATCCCCGGCGCGGCGGTCTCGGTGGTGTCGGGCGGGCGGCAGGTGTTCGCCAAGGGATACGGCTACGCCGACCTGGCGAACCGCGTCCCGGTCGACGCGGCCCGCACGGGGTTCTTCACGGCCTCGACGGCCAAGACGTTCACCGCGATCGCCGCGCTCCAGCTGGTCGAGCAGGGCAGGCTCGACCTGCACGCCGACGTCAACACGTACCTGAAGAGCTTCAAGATCAAGGACACCTTCCCCGGACGGCCGGTCACCCTGGAGCACCTGCTGACCCACACGGCCGGGTTCGAGGACGACGTGCTCGGCTCGTCCTGGGACGATCCCGCCGCCGCCCCGCCTCTGGCGAAGGTGGTCGAGGACGGTCAGCCGGAACGGGTGCGCCCGCCGGGGACCGTGCTCGCCTACGACAACTACGCCTACAACCTCGCGGGCCACCTGGTGGAGGTGGCCTCCGGAGAGCCGTTCGCCGAGTACGTACGGCAGCACATCCTGGCGCCGCTCGGCATGACGGGCACGTCGTTCGCCGCGCCGCTGCCCGGCCCGCTGACCGCCACCCTCGCCCAGGGGTACAACGGGGACGTTCCGTACAAGCGCTACTACGGGTCGCCCGCCTCCGGGACCGGGCCCGTCACCACCGCCGCCGACATGGGCCGCCTGATGGCCGCGCTGCTCGGCGACGACCCCCGGCTGGGCGGGAACATCGGCGCCACCATGATGCGCCGCCACTACACGCAGGACGAGCGGCTCCCCGGCATGGGGTACGGCCTCGAGGAGCTGTCCAGGAACGGCCACCGGATCTTCTCCAAGGGCGGCGACATCAACGGCTTCCACCACGTCCTCGCCCTGCTGCCGGACCAGAGGAGCGGCGTCTACGTCGTCTACAACGGCGAGGACTCCACGACGGCCGCCAACGACCTGATCACCCGGATCGTCGACCGCTACTTCCCGGGCCGGGCGGACGATCCGCGGCCGGTGCGCGGGGACACCTCGGCGTACGCGGGCACGTACACCTCGACCAGGATCCGCGGCGACCTCCTGCGGGCCGGCACGCTGTTCAACACCGTGACCGTGGAGTCCACGGGCGACGGGACGATCACCACGACCGGCCTGTCACGCGACCCCGCCAAGCCGGACCAGACGTGGCAGCTCATCGGCCCCGGCCTGTTCGCCGAGCGGGGCGGCCAGGAACGCATCGCCTTCGACGGCCACGGCCTGCTCGCCGGCGGCCACCAGGAGGAGGCGGCCACCTTCCAGCGCTCCGGCGCCGCGCTCCATGTGTGGCTGGTCTACGCGGGGCTGACCGCGTTCCTGGTCGCCGCGCTCGGGATGCCGGTGGCGGCGCTCGTACGGAGGGTCCGCCGGCGGCCGGCCCGGCACCGGCCGGCGTGGTGGCTCGCCTGGCTCACCAGCGCGCTCGTCCTGGTCTTCGCGTACGGCTTCGCCGCCACGATCGCCGTCGCGCCCACCGACGCCGTCTTCCTCGGGTCTCCGCTCCTCACGGTCGCCCTGATCTCCTCCTCGACGGCGTTCGTCCTCAGCGGCGGGGTCGCGGCCTGTTCCGTGGCCGCCTGGTGGAAGGGGTGGTGGGGGCCGGCGGGACGGATCTCGTACACGGCGTTCGCGCTCGTCACGGTGGCCTTCATGGTGGTCGCGTACCGCTACGGCATGGTCGGAGGCGTCTTCGGCTGAACCCGTACGCGGGAGCGCGGCACGGCCTGTGGGATGCTTTGGCGGGAACGCTGAAGATCGTGTCGCGGTGGGGAACGGGTGTCCACGCTCATCATCCTGGTGGTGCTCGTCCTTCTCACGATCCCCCCGACGGCCGGCCTGCCGGGCGTGCCGGCCCTGCTCTCCCTCGGCCTGCAGGTCCTGTGCTCGTTACCGCGGACCAGGCGGCTGCGGGGCTGGTGGCTGGTGGCGGGACAGGCGGTGCTGTTCGCCTGGGCGGGGCCGGTGCCGTTCGGCGGCCCTTCGGCGTTCTTCGCCGCCTCCGCGCTGCTGGTCGCGCGCGGCCCGCTCCGCTGGGTGCTCCTCGCCTGCGTGGCGGCCGCCGCGGGCCTGCTGAACCTCGGCGCCGACCCCTACGTCTGGGTCAACGCCGTCGGCAACACGGCCACGCAGGGGCTGGTCGTCTTCGCCCTGACCCGGCTCAGCGACCTGCGCGACGAGCTGCACGCCACCCGGGCCGAACTGGCCGCCCGGACGGTGGCCGAGGAGCGCGAGCGGGCCGGTCACACCCTGGAGACCGTGCTCGGCTCCGTGCTGTCCGGCGTCATCGGGCTGGCCGCCGCCGGGCGCGCCGAGGAGATCCCGCCGCTGACCCGGCAGGCCGCGCAGCAGGCCAGGCGGCGGCCCGAGCCGGCGCCCATGCCGCCGGTCGGCGATCTGACCCCGCGCCTCGCGGTGCCCATCCTGACCGTCGTCTACCTGTGGGTCCCGGTCGCCGCGATCATCGTCGTGGCCCGCGCGCAGGTGCCGGTCGGGCTGCGGGTGGCGTACTGGGCCGCGGTTCTCGCGGTCGTCGCCCTGCAGGCGTACCACGCGCTGCCGCGCACTCCCGGCACGTGGCCACGGCACGCCGCCTGGACGCTGCCCGCCCAGCTGGTGATCGCGTGGCTGCCGCTGCTCGAGCCGCACCGCCCGTACTACCAGCTGGTCGGGTGGGCCGCCGCCGCGCTGCTGATCGTGATCCCCTCGTGGCGGATCGCGTGGGCGCTCTACGCGGTCGTGGTGGGCAGCGTGCCGATCGTGCTCGTGATCCGGTACGGCTCGCTCGCGGGCGTACCGGCCGCTCTGCTGGAGGTGGGCGGCATGTCGGCGATGTTCTACGGGCTGACCGCGGTGACCCGGCTGGTCTACCAGGTGCGCGAGTCGCGGCTGGCGCTCGCCGGGCTGGCGGCGGCACGGGAGCGGCGCAGGATCGCCCAGGACGTGCACGACCTGATCGGCTACTGCCTGTCCGCGATCACCGTGAAGGCCGAGCTGGCCGCCCGCGACCCGGCCCGTGCTGAGGCCGAGCTGGCCGGCATCGTCACCGTGGCCCGCGACGCCCTCGCCGACCTGCGTGCCATCCCCGGCGAGCGCGAGCCCGCGCTGCGGCTGCGCTCCGAGCTCGACTCCGCGCGCGAGATCCTCGAGGCCTCCGGCGCGACGGTCCGGATCGACACCGGACCCCCGCCGGAGGGCGCCGACGACGCCCTGCTCGCCGTCGTGGTCCGCGAGGCCGTCACCAACGTGCTGCGGCACAGCCAGGCACGCCACGTGACGATCGTCCTGTCAGCCGACGACGACCAGGTACGCCTCCGCCTGACCAACGACGGCGTGACCAACAACGGCGTGACCAACGGCGGCGTGACCGACGACGGCCTGACCGACGACGGCGTCACCGGCCGCACCGTCGAACCCGGCCAGGGGGTCGCCAACCTCGCCGAGCGCCTCGCCGCCCGCGGCGGCCGCCTCACGACCACGTCCCGGGGCGGCCACTACCGGCTCGAAGCGGCGCTGCCCGTGCGTGACGGCGGGCGCCCGGCGTGAGGTTCCGGTCAGCGCAAGCCCCGGTAGAAGGTCCGGATATCGTCGACGAGCAGGTCCGGAACCTCCATCGCGGCGAAGTGGCCGCCCCGGTCGTACTCCGACCAGTGCCCGATCTCCCCCTTAGGGTCCATGAGAGCGCGGATCGTGGAGTCCGCGGCGAAGACGGCCACCCCCACCGGCGGGCCGGAGTGCTCGGCCTGCGGGCCCGGCTCCTGCTGCGCCGCGAAGGCCCGCCAGGCCCGCATCCCCTCGTACACCGCGTGGGCGGTGGAGGCCCCTGACCCGGTGAACCAGTAGAGGCTGACGTTGGTGAGCAGCTGGTCCAGATCGACGGCCTCCTCGGGGAGCGCCGAGGCCGGGTCGGTCCACTCGGCGAACTTCTCCACGATCCAGGCGAGCTGACCGACCGGGGAGTCGTTGAGCGAGTAGGCCAGGGTCTGTGGCCGGGTGGCCTGGATGTGCAGGTAGCCGATGCCCTCCTCCCTGAACCTGTTGAACCGCTCCGCCCGGGCCCGGTCGGCGGCCGAGAACTCCTCGAGCTCGAGCGCGGGACCGAAGGGCGGGGCGGCACCGGTGCCGGTGAGGTGCAGGCCGGCCACGCGCCCCGGATCCACCATCGGCAGCATCCCGATCACCCCGGTGCCGACGTCGGTGCCCTGCGCCGCGTACCGCTCGTACCCGAGCCTGCTCATCAGCTCGGCCCAGGCCCGCGCCACGCCGAACAGGTTGAAGCCGCCCTGGCCGATGGGGTTCGAGAAGCCGTAGCCGGGCAACGACGGCACGACCACGTGGAAGGCGTCCGCCGGGTCGCCGCCGTGGGCGCGCGGGTCGGTCAGCGGGCCGATCAGCTTCAGGAACTCCACGGGGGAGCTCGGCCAGCCATGCGTGAGGATGAGCGGGAGCGCGTCCGGCTCGGGGGAGCGGGCGTGGAAGAAGTGGATCGTCTGTCCGTCGATCTCGGTCGTGAACTGCGGAACCGCGTTCAGCGCCCGCTCCTGCGCGCGCCAGTCGTACTCGGTGGCCCAGTAGTCGGCGAGCCGCTTCAGGTGGGCGGCGGGAACGCCGCGGCTCCAGTCGGCGGTCTGCGGCGAGCGCGGCCAGCGCGTGGCGGCCAGCCGGGACCGGAGGTCGTCCAGGTCGGCCTGCGGGATCTCGATACGGAAGGGGCGGATCTCTCTCTGCTCTGCCATGGGAAGAACGCTAGGCCCCATTGCGGAAGAATCCTTTCCGCTTTTGCCCGGGAATGGCGATGCTGTTGACGGGCAGATATGCGGGGTGCCGTCTCCTCGTGTTGCCCGGCCGGTGATGTACCACCGCTGGTCGGACATCACCTTCATCCATTGGCGCTACCCGCCGGACCTCGTACGGCGCCTGGTGCCGGGCTGCCTCACGGTCGAGACCTACGACGGGGCGGCCTGGGTGGGGCTGACGCCGTTCCGCATGGAAGGGGTACGCCTGACCGGCACGCCCACCGTGCCGGTGCTGTCCACGTTCCCGGAGACCAACGTGCGGACCTACGTCCGCGACGGCCGGGGGCGCAGCGGGATCTGGTTCCTGTCGCTGGACGCCGGCCGGCTCGCCGCCGCGCTCGGAGGCCGCGCCGGCTACTGGCTGCCGTACTTCTGGTCCGACATGTCGGTACGTTCCGACGGCGCCCACACGCGTTACCGGTGCAGCCGGCTCTGGCCGGGGCGCGGCGAGGCGTGGTGCGACGCGGACGTGAAGGCGGGGCTGCCCGTGGAAAGGGAGGAGCGCGACGGGATCGCGAGCTTCCTGACCGACCGTTTCCTGCTGTTCACCCGCGTGGCCGGCCGGCTGGCGGCGGCGCCGGTGGAGCACCCGCCGTGGCCGCTGCGCCGGGCCGAGCTGACCGATCTGGACCAGAGCCTGCTCCAGGCCGCCGGGCTGCCCGCGCCTTCCGGGCCGCCGCTCATGCACGCCTCTCCCGGGGTCCCGGTACGGGTGGGGATGTGGCGGTGGTGACCGTCTCGGGGGCATTGCCATCTCTGGGGCCTCCGGCGGTGTAGTGCGGAGATTGCCCCGGGTAGGCCGCAATCCGACGTTCGTCGGCCTGCCTCGAAGGAGCGCTGTTCACATGACCTTCAATCCACTCCGGGAGCGGGGCATCCCGCTGGACGATCAGCTGCGTAACTGGCGGGAGCTGAACGTCGACCCGATCGATCCCGACCACGCCGACCCGTACACGCGGTGCCGGATCATCGCGATGAACGGGATCGAGACGGAGGCGATCTTCTTCAGCCACCACCTGGCCCGCCACTGCCCCAACATCGACCTCAAGCAGCAGCTGGCGCGGGTGCGTTACATCGAGGCGCAGCAGCAGAAGGTGGTCAACTGGCTGCTGCCGGGGGTCTCGTCGGTGCTGGAGACCACGCTCGCCTATGAGCAGGTGGCGGTGGACCTGACGGCGTGGGTGGCGCGGATGGAGCCGGACGGGTACCTGAAGCAGGCCTACCAGTTCGGGGTGCTGGAGGACTTCGACCATCTCTACCGGTACGCGAACCTGTACGAGATGATCGAGCGCAGAAAGGCCGAGAAGATCGTGGACGGGCTGACCGAGGTGATGCCGGGGCGGCCGACGTACCTGCATCATCGGGACCCGGTGGACAACGTGCGCGAGCCGTACGACCGGAGCACCACCGCGCCCATCTCCAAGCTGCACGCGCTCACGATCATGGCGGCCGAGCAGCAGACCATGAACTTCTACATGAACGTCGGCCCCATGTACATGGAGCCGATCGCGCGCCAGCTCTACCAGGAGATCGGCCTGATCGAGGAGGAGCACGTCACCCACTACGAATCGCTGGTGGACCCGGGCGAGAGCTGGTGGGAGATGCTGCTCAACCACGAGTACAACGAGTGCTACATGTACTACTCGTTCATGGAGACCGAGTCCGACCCCAGGGTGAAGAACATCTGGGAGCTCCACCTCAACATGGAGCTGGAGCACCTGCGGCTGGCCGGCGAGCTGTTCAAGCGGCACGACGGGCGCGAGCCCGAGCAGGTGTGCGCTCCCGAACTGCCCGCCCCGGTCACCTTCGAGCCGAACAAGGCGTACCTGCGCGAGCTGATCGCCACCCAGATCGACTACACCACCCTGGGGACCGGGTACGTCCAGGAGGCCCACGAGCGTTTCCAGAAGATGCAGGACGCGCTGATGGGCGGCGACAAGGCGCCGTCCGAGCGGGTCATCGAGGAGAACCGGGCCAGGTCCGGACAGGAATACCGCCTGCAGACGGAGGGCGAGCACCCCGTCCACAGCCTCGCGTACCACCGCTGACCGGCATTTTACTTCTGAAAGAATATGATTTCGGAATCCGGGGATATTCTGAAAACACCGAGGACTTTTCGCACGTTGGCATTCAGGTCGGCGTCGCCCCCGGCCCTGGGCCCTATCGGGACCGTGCAGATCCAGACAGGCCGACGATCATGACATCGACACTGCATCCCGCACCGTCGAGCGCCGTCGCCGGGACGCGCTCCACGGTCCGGTTCTGGCTGGATCCCGTTCTTGACCGGCAGAGCGCCAGGGACGGAACGTGGTGGCCGTACTCCCGCGACGCCGCAGCCGAGTTGCCCGGCCTCATCGCCGCGGCCGACCAGCGGCTGGGCCGGATCACGGTGCGCGTCGGCCTGCATGCCGATGCCTGGGACGACATCCCGCACCTCATCCCGGCCCGTGACCGGCAGATCCGAGTGGACTGCCTGCGCGGGGGCGATCCGCACCTGATCGTCCTGACCCTCGAGGGAGGTCGATCCGTCAGGCTGCTGGTCGTTCCGTGCGACGCCGTGCCCGACCAGGCAGCGGGCCCGCCCGGCGCTCTCAGGCCCGCCGGCCCACCTGAGGCCGACGACCTGGCCGGATGGGAGAACGAGGGCGGACACGTCGCCGACCAGGACGCGGAAGGTGCGCCCCGCCGGGAACCGGCTGCGTCTCTTCGCCGATCGGAGCATCGCGTGACCGTCGTCGACGCCTTCCCGCTCGGCAGAGGCGATCCGTCGGCGCCGACCACCGTCCGCCTGTCCGGCGAGCTCGACATGTTCACCAGCCCGGCGCTGCGCTCGCGCCTGCTGGACATCCTGAAGTCCAGCACGAGCCTGCTCATCCTCGACCTGTCCGAGGTGTCCTTCTGCGACGCCTCCGGCCTGGCCGTCATGGTCGGCATCCAGCAGCGCGCCCGGCCGATGGGCATCACCGTGGCCCTGTCCTCGCCCCGCCCGTTCATGTCGAAGCTGCTGCGCATCACCGGTCTGGACCGCAGCCTGCCGGTGGCGGGGTAACCGGGGACGTGTGCTAGACTAACAGGAGTTGCAGTTGTGGTACCCATAAAAGACTTTGTGCGCGCCTGACAGAGCAGGATCGTCAGGCGCGTTTTTTCTTAACCGGTCATCTCCGGATGGGCTCAACACGGCGACACACGGGATTCGAGTCGTGAATTCCGGCCCATCAACGTACGTATCTTGAGGAGATCGACATGGCTACAGGAACCGTGAAGTGGTTTAACGCCGAAAAGGGCTTCGGCTTCATCGCGCAGGACGACGGCGGCGCCGACGTCTTCGCCCACTACTCCAACATCGTCGCCAACGGCGGCTACCGTGAGCTGACCGAGGGCCAGAAGGTGTCCTTCGACGTCGTCCAGGGCCAGAAGGGCCTGCAGGCGGAGAACATCGTCGCCGCCTGACCTGACGCGCGTCACGGGTCTGGGTCCGCACCAGTGCGGGCTCAGGCCCGTTTTTTTGTGCCTGCGCGAGGGAGGGCTGGGGCAACCGGGCCAAGGCGGGGGAGATGTCACACTTGAAGGAGGAATGACGTCTTCTCTAGTAGGCGTCGTCTCAGCGGGCGGGGCCTGATAGGTGCGGCGCACTCCACAGCGAGGTGAACCTTGGCCCCAGCTTCCTACACCGATCCCGGCGCCTGGCGGATCGCCATGGACGCCAGCGAGGCGATCCTGTCGACGGGCGCCGGGACGCGTGCCTTCCACGGCTCCTTCTACCTGAGCCCGGCCGGATCGCTGGCGGGCTTCAGATTGCGGCTCGCCTTCCCGGGGATGCCTGAGCCCCTCTTCTGGGACTCGGTGAGCCTCGACGGCGGACCCGAGGTGCGAGGGGTCGGCCGGCTGCGACTCGGCAGTCGGGAGGCGGTCACCAGGGTGTCCGGGCTCTGCGTCCAGGTGCCCTTCGGGCGTGCCGGAGACTCGTACCTGAAGATCGTTCTGGCTGCCTCGTTCTCCCCGCTGCAGCTGCGCTGGCCCAGGTGGCGGCTGCGGCCGGTGACGCTCCGGCTGTTCAGCGAGGTCCGGCCGGCCTGGTGAGCGCCGTTCCGTAGCACCCTGGCGAAAAGCGCGTCACCTCAGGCTTCGCCGCCGGGAACGGTCTCGGCGAGCCGGTCGGCCAGGTAGCGGCGCTCGGCCTCGGTGGGAGCCAGGTCGAGCGCCTCGCGGTAGGCGCGGGCGGCCTCGGCGCGGCGGTCGAGGCGGCGGAGCAGGTCGGCGCGGGTGGCGGGCAGCAGGTGGTAGCCGGTCAGCTCGCCGGAGGCGTGGAGGGTCTCCACCAGCTCGAGGCCCGCCGCGGGGCCGTCGGCCATGGCGACGGCGACTGCCTGGTTCAGCCGTACTATCGGCGACGGTACGACCCGTACCAGCTGCCGGTAGAGCTCGGCGATCCGCGTCCAGCCGGTGTCGGCCGCGTCGGCGGCCGTGGCATGGCAGGCGGCGATGGCGGCCTGCAACTGGTACGGTCCCGCCCTGTCATGCCGGAGAGCCGTCTCCAGGACGGCGACGCCCTCGTCGATCTCGGCCCGGTTCCATCGGGTACGGTCCTGGCGCTCCAGGGTCACCAGGCCGCCGGCGGCGTCGACGCGGGTGGCGCGGCGGGAGTGGTGCAGCAGCATGAGCGCGAGCAGGCCGTACGCCTCGGGCTCGTCCGGCATGAGCCGCGCCAGCAGGCGGGCGAGACGAATGGCCTCCGCGCACAGGTCCCACCGCACCAGGTCGCTGCCCGTGCTGGCGGAGTAGCCCTCGTTGAACAGCAGATACAGGACGGCCAGCACCGAGCCGGTCCGCTCCGGCAGCAGGTGGGCCGGCGGCACCCGGTACGGGATGCCGGCATTGCTGATCTTGCCCTTGGCCCGGACCAGGCGCTTGGCCATCGTCGCCTCGGTGACCAGGAAGGCGCGGGCGATCTCGGCCGTGGTCATGCCGGTCAGGGTCCGCAGCGTCAGAGCCACCCGCGCCTCCAGCGGCAGCGCCGGGTGGCAGCAGGTGAAGATCAACCGTAGCCGGTCGTCCTGGACGCCGCTGTCGCCGGCGCCGAAGGCGTCATCACCGGACGTCTCGACGGCCGCCGCCGTGGCCACCTCCCGCAGCTTGGCCGCCTCGATCGACCTGCGGCGCAACCGGTCCACGGCCCGGTTGCGCGCCGTCGTGGTGAGCCAGGCGCCGGGGCGGCTCGGGAGACCGTCGCGCGGCCAGCGCTCCAGCGCCAGCGCGAAGGCCTCCTGTGCGCACTCCTCGGCCAGATCCCAGTCGCCGGTCACCCGGATGAGGGTGGCGACGATGCGGCCCCACTCCTGATGGAAGGCCTCGGCGACGGCCGCCTCGACCTCAGCCGTCACTCCCGCCACAACGACTTCTCCGCACCCGCCAGGCTCACTGCTCCCACAGCGGTCTCACCTCGACCCAGCCGAACCTGGCGGAGGGGTGCTTGGACGCGATCTCGATCGCCTCGTCGAGGTTGTCGCACTCGATCAGGTCGAAACCGCCGATCTGCTCCTTCGTCTCGGCGAACGGCCCGTCGGACAGCAGCACCTCATCGCCACGCACCCGGACGGTCGTGGCATCACTGCCGGGCCTCAGACGGGCGCCCTGCAGGCGTACTCCCCGGCCGTCCATCTCCCGCACCCATGCGGTGGGGTCGGCGTCCTCCATGGGCACCCCGACGGAGTCGTTGTCGCAGACGAACATCACGTACCGCATGGCTCCTCCTAGTTGACCGGCTCGACGGTACGCCTGATGAGCACGTTCCCGAAAGGCAGCCGAAGTCTCCTGGTCTTCCGCTGCCTGACCGGGGAGTTGGGCAGCGCGGAGCGGGCGAAGTCGTTGCGCGGGCGCAGAGCATAGGTGGCTGCGAGGAAATCGGGCATGACGCGCCTTCCTGTCCAGCGCCCACTCGGGGGCGCTCCGTTGTTCTCGTGACACCCTCACGACGAACGGGAAGGCCCCCGATGGACAGGTTCAGCGCTCTGGCGAAGATTTTTCTCTTAGCGGACCTCCACCTCCGTGATGCGGGTGTAGTCGTTGGCGCCGTTCGAGGCCAGGGCGACGATGCGGACCGCGTCCGCCGTCACCGGCGTGAAGTCGGAGCGGACGTTGCCCGCCGTGTTGCCGCGGACCTGCGCCACCGTCTGCCACTGGCCGTTCAGCCCCGCCTGGACGTCCCAGTCGCGCAGCCCGAAGATCGAGGCCGGGTAGCGCTCGGTGTGCAGGGTGTAGAGGTCCACACGGGAGATCTGCTTGGCGCCGCCGAGCGCGATCGCCACCGTGTCGGGCCAGGCCCTGGCCGTGGCGTCGTTCCAGCCGTTGCCGCCGGCCCAGCCGTTGGAGCCCGCGTCGCCGTCCGCGACGCTGCACGGCGGGTAGTTGGCGTTGGTGTGCTGGGACGAGGCGGTGACCGGACGGCGGAGCGCGACATTGCCGCCGTTGTCGAGCTGGTCGAGGGTCACCACCTGCACCGGTACGGACAGCGTCTGGCTCGGGGTCTTGAGCCGTAGCGCGTACGAACCCTCGGAGGTGGTGGGCGGGACGGCGATCAGCAGCTTCGCCCCGAGCTCGTAGCCGGGCGGCAGGTAGCTGGTCAGCATCGAGCGGGAGGCGGTCAGCGGCTGGTCGATCTCCACGGACAGGTTCGCGTACGAGGGCGCCTTGGCGTCGCTGCGCATGCCGATCTCGATCTTGGCAGGGCAGGCCGGGTCCACGCCGAGCGGGGCGACCACCCGGTCGGACCCGGCGATCGGGGTCAGCCTGCCGGTGCCCTTGGAGGTCCCCGGCTTGATCTTGACCGAGGGGACCGACGGGGGGTCGGTGGGCTGCCAGGCCGCGGCCGTGGCGGTCAGGACGGTGGCGGCGGCCAGCGCGGCGGTGAGGAGTCGCATGATCGGTCCTTCCTGTCAGAGCGCGTGCAGGCCGGGCACGCCGTCGAGGGTCACGAGGCTGGCCCTGGTGGAGACCGGCGCGCCGGGCCGGTCCACGTACGGGACCACCTTGAAGTCCGCCCGCCACTGGCTCCTGGTGACCTCACAGGACACGTAGCCGCGCTGGTAACTGGAGAAGCGGAGATGCGGGTTGACCGGGTCGGTGCCGCCGGCGGGCAGGCCGGTGCTCGCGTTGCCGTTGCCGCCGCTGGTGACCGAGGTGCCGACGAACTCCACGCCGACCGTGCGCGACGAGGGGTCGTCGAAGTTCGCCTTGAGCTCGCCGGCCAGGTTGTAGTGGATGTCGCCGGTCAGCACGACGGGGTTGCTGACCTGCCGCTCGACCATGCCGTTCAGCACGCGGTCCTTGGCGGCCTTGTAGCCGTCCCAGAGGTCCATGCTGAGCTTCTGCGCGGGCCCCGCGTCGTAGTCGAGCTGGATCATGGCGATCTGCTGGGCCAGCACGTTCCACTTGGCGCGGGAGGCGCCCAGGCCGTCGAGCAGCCACTTCTCCTGCTCGGCCCCGAGCATCTGGCGGGCCGGGTCGAGCCGCTCCGCGCAGTCGATCTGCTGCCCGTCGCCGCAGACCTGGTCGTCGCGGTACTGGCGGGTGTCCAGCACGTTGAACTCGGCCAGGTCCCCGAAGGAGAAGCGGCGGTAGATCCGCGCGTCGGGCCCCTGCACGGCGGGCACCCGGATGGGCATGTTCTCCCAGTACGCGCGGAAGGCGTTGGCCCGGATCACCAGGTAGTCCTGCTCGGTCACCTCGCCGCCGGGGCCGTACGCGCCCGCCCAGTTGTCGAGCACCTCATGGTCGTCCCAGGTGACGATCCACGGCGCCGCATGGTGCGCGGCCTGCAGGTCGGGATCGCTCTTGTAGAGGCCGTACTGGACGCGGTAGCGGTCGAGCGTGTCGCACTGCACCCGGAACTGCTCGGGCACCGGCGTGTTGCGGTTACCGCCCGAGGGCACGATGCCGTACTCGTAGATGTAGTCCCCGAGGTGGAAGACCACGTCGGGCTGCTCCTCGGCGAGGTGGCGGTAGGCGGAGTAGTAGCCGTCCTGCCAGGACGCGCACGAGGCGAAGGCCAGCCGGAGCGACTCGGGGCTGCTCCTCGGCGCGGGCGCCGTCCTGGTGCGGCCCACCGGGCTGAGCTCGCCGCCGGTGCGGAAGCGGTAGAAGTACTCGCGGCCGGGCCGCAGGCCCTTGGCGTCCACGTGGACCGAGTGGCCGTACTCGGGGGCGGCCCAGACGGAGCCGTGCCCCGCGCGCCGGGTGAAGCCCTCGTCCTCCGCGATCTCCCAATCGACCTTGATCTTGTTGTACGGCAGCCCGCCCAGCGGCTCGAGCGGCCTGACCGCCAGCCGGGTCCAGAGGATCACCCGGTCGGGCAGCGGGTCTCCGGAGGCGACGCCGAGCTGGAAGGGATAGTCGCCCTTGACCGTGGCGCCGGCCGTCCACGGGTCGGCGAGGTCGGTGCTGAACGCCAGGGCTAAAGCGCTGAGACCGAGGAATGATCGGCGCGTGTGCATGCTGCTTCCTCATATGGGGGGCGAAAGCGGGCGAAAGCCCTCACTTTGTAGCAAGCAGGCAAGGTCTTAACAAGGCTTAAGTTACAAATCACAGAGAATCTTGTTACAACTCGGCGACCTCGACCCGCGGGTGCCGGTCGCGCAGCCGCTGCAGCATCTCGGCGGGCGCGCCCGAGTCGACCACGACGACGTCGAAGTCGTCGAGCGGCGCGACCCTGTGCAGGGCCACCCTGGCCAGCTTGGAGCCGTCCACGGCCAGGATCCGCCGCGTGCCGGAGCGCAGCATCGCCCGCTTGACCAGCACGATCTCCTGCTCCTGATGGAAGGCGTACTCGTCGGAGACCGCCGAGGTGGAGACCACGACCACGTCCGTGCTGACCGCCTCGACCGCGTCCACGCAGCCGAGCCCGAGGAACGAGTCGTGGGTGGCGTGGTACTCGCCGCCGAGCGCGATGAGCCGGATGTCGGGCGTGCCGGCGAGCAGCCTGATCGCCTCGAGGAAGTTGGTCAGGACGGTCAGCGGCGCGAGCTCGCCCAGGTGGCGGGCCACGGCCAGCGCCGTGGTGGAGTCGTCGAGCATGACGGAGCTGCCCGGCTCGATCAGCCCGGCCACCACCCTGGCGATCGCGTCCTTCTCCGGGGTGTGCGCCTGGAGCCGGTAGGCGATGTTGCTCTCCCAGACGTTGGAGGCCTGGGCGGTGACGCCGCCGCGGACCTTGCGCACCATGCCCTGGCGCTCGAGCTCGTCGAGGTCGCGGTGCACGGTCATGACGCTCACCTCGAAGCTCTCCGCGAGCTCCGTCACCGTGGCCGAGCCCCGCCGGACGATGTGCTCGGCCATGTCCCGCCACCGGGCGGACTTGCCGGAGGTGTGCTGCCGCGACTTCACCAAAGCCCTCACCCTCGTTACGACGGTTGCGGATCCTACTCTTGACACCCGCCTCGGGCGACTCGTAGCCTCCCGACATCCCTCAGATTTAACAATGTTGGCTGTTAACTTAACAGGCCCGTCATTAAAACGTTCGTATCGGCTCCCCAGCGCCGGGCGAGGAGACATGACATGACCGATCTGCGCGACGCCCGAATGAGCCGGGTCCAGTTCTTCCGCATGATGGGGGGCCTCGCGGTGGCGGCGGCGGCCACCGCCTGCTCGACCAAGCCCGAGACCACCGCCACGACCGGAGGAGGAGGGGCGGCGGCCGTCGACCTGAAGGCCGTGGGCGTGGCCGACCAGAAGGCGCCGCTGGACGAGCTGATCGCCGCCTACCAGAAGGTCAAGCCGGACGTGCGGCTCACCGCCTCGTACGCCCCCACCGACCAGGTGCAGACCTCCGTACGGACCCAGCTCGGCGCGGGCAACGGCCCCGACCTGCACGTGGTCTATCCGGGCAACGGCAGCGCCATGTCCATGAGCCAGATCGCCAAGGCCGGCCTGCTGGCCGACCTGTCCGCCCAGGCGTGGACGCAGACGATCCCAGCCGGCTTCAAGCCCGCCTTCCAGCTCGACGGCAAGACCTACATCTACTCCGCCGGCTCGTCGGTCATCGGCGCCGTCTACAACAAGAAGGCCTTCCAGAAGGCGGGCGTGGACGCGCCGCCGACCACGTGGACGGAGTTCCTCGCCGTCTGCGACAAGCTGAAGAAGGCCGGCATCGTGCCGATCGCGCTGGGCGCGCAGACGCCGTGGGTCACCCAGCTCATCACGTACGCGCTGGTGCCCTCCACCGTCTACGCCAAGGACCCGACGTTCGACGACAAGCAGCTCGCCGGGCAGACCACGTTCGCCCAGTCGGGCTGGCGGCAGGCCATGGAGATGTACCTGGAGCTGCAGAAGCGCGGCTTCTTCAACGACAAGCCGAACGGCACCACGTTCGAGCAGCAGATCTCGATGGTGGCCACCGGCAAGGCCGGCATGGCGATCCAGGTGTCGGCCGTGCTGCCCGACTTCCGCAAGGCGGCCTCCTCGCCCGACGACCTGTCGATGTTCCCGGTGCCCGGGGCCGACGACGCCAACCAGGTGTGGATCCCGGCGGGCGTGGTCGTCGGGCTCGGCGCGAACGCCAAGAGCAAGAACGTCGAGCAGGCCAAGGCGTTCATCGACTTCCTCGGCAAGCAGGAGAACATCAACGCCTGGGCCAAGGCCATCGCCGCCATCCCGCTCACCCAGGACGCCTCGTCCACCATCGACCCGGCCGTGGAGTCGTTCCTGCCGTTCACCAAGGACCGGGCGGTGCCGTTCATGGACCAGCGCTGGCCCAACGCCGAGGTGCAGCCCGTGCACTTCGCGGTGATCCAGGAGCTGCTGGCCGGCAAGTCGAGCATCGACGAGGCACTGAAGAAGATGGACGAGGCATACAAGAAGTGACTTCCCTGACCATGCGGCGCCGGTCGGCGGTCTCGCGGCGGAGGCGGCGCTTCAGCGCCGCCTCCCCGTCCTGGCTGTTCGCCGCGCCCGCCCTCGTCGTCTACGCGCTGGTCGTGCTCTACCCGGCCGCGGCCGGCGTGGTGTACGCCTTCACGGACTGGAGCGGCATCGGCCAGGACATGTCCTTCGTCGGGCTGGCCAACTTCGGCACGCTCCTGCACGACGAGCAGGCCATGGGCTCGATCGGCAACACGCTGCTGCTCACCGTGGCCATCGTGGCCGTGCAGAACGGCGTCGGCCTGCTGCTGGCCCTGGGCGTCAACGCCAAGCTGAAGAGCCGGGCGCTGCTGCGGGTGATCTTCTTCGCGCCCGTGGTCGTCAGCCCGGTCATGGTGGCGTTCCTGTGGAAGTACGTCTACAACCCCGACCCGTCAGCCGGCCTCAACGGGCTGCTCGGCCTGCAGGTGGACTGGCTGGGCGACCCGTCGGTCGCGCTCTGGTCGATCGCCGGCATGGTCGTCTGGCAGTACGCCGGCTACTCCATGGTCATCTTCCTGGCCGGACTGGAGGGCGTGCCCAAGGAGCTGCACGAGGCGGCGATGATCGACGGAGCGGGCACGTTCCAGCGCTTCCGCTACGTCACCTGGCCGCTGCTCGCCCCGGCTGTGACGATCAACCTCATGCTCTCCACGATCGGCGGGCTCAAGCTCTTCGACCAGATCTTCGCCGCCACGAACGGCGGCCCCGGCTACGCCACGGAGACCCTGTCCACAGTGCTGTACAAGCAGGCGTTCGTGTTCGGCAAGTTCGGCTACAGCACCGCCATCGCGCTGGTGCTGGCGCTGTTCGTGGCGGCCGTCTCCCTCATCCAGGTCTACTACCTGCGCAACCGCGAGGTGACCGCATGAGAAGGACGTTCCTGCTGGAGATCGTGATGATCGCGGTGGCGGTGGCGTTCCTGTTCCCCGTCTACACGCTGGTCTCCCTGTCGCTGAAGGACCCGGCGCAGATCTCCCAGACGCCGCTGGCGCTGCCGAACCCGCCCACGCTGGCCAACTTCGGCAAGGCGTGGACGGCCGCCGCGCTCGGCCCCTCGCTGGTGAACAGCACGGTGATCACCGTCGTCAGCCTGCTCGCGCTCATCGCGCTCGGCTCGTTCGCCGCCTACTTCCTGGCCCGCGTGCAGACCCGGCTCGGGTACGGCCTCTACATCCTCTTCCTGCTGGGCATCGTGCTGCCGTTCCAGCTCGGCATGATCCCGCTCTACGAGCTGGTGACCGACCTGGGGCTGATCGGCACGCATGCCGGGATGATCCTCTTCTACACCGGCATCCAGCTGCCCTTCACGGTCTTCCTCTACACCGGCTTCATCCGCGCGCTGCCCCGCGACTACGCCAGCGCCGCCCAGATCGACGGCGCCTCGCACCTGACCGCCTTCACCCGGGTGATCTTCCCGCTGCTGCGGCCCATCACCGGCACCGTGCTCATCCTCAACGCCGTCTTCATCTGGAACGACTTCTTCACCCCGCTGCTCTACCTGGGCGGCTCCGGGTTCGAGACGGTCCCGGTCAGCGTCTTCGCCTTCGTCGGCCAGTACGTCTCCGACCACGGCCTGGTCTTCGCCGGGCTCGTGCTGGGGGCCCTGCCGATCGTGCTGGTCTTCCTGGCGCTGCAGCGCTATGTCATCAAGGGCTTCGCGAGCGGGCTCAAGGGATGACCGTCTTCGAGGTGCTGCGCCACCCGCCGCGGGAGTTCTCCCCGGCGGCCATCTGGTGGTGGAGCGGCGAGCCGCTCCGCCGCGACCGGCTGCGCTGGCAGATGGAGCGCCTGGTCACCGGGGGAGTGCGCAACCTCGTCATCCTCAACCTGGCGCCGTCGGGGCCGCTGTTCGGCTCCGACGCCGACGACCCGCCGTTCCTGTCCGAGGCGTGGTGGGAGCTGCTGGACGGGGTCTGCGCCGACGCCTTCGAGCTGGGCGCGTACCTGTGGTTCTACGACCAGCTCGGCTTCTCCGGCGCCGACCTGCAGGCCCGGCTCGTCCAGGAACATCCGGAGTTCGCCGGTCAGTGGCTGGCCGCCGACGGGTCCGTCTCGACGCGCGGCTTCGACTACCTGTCCCGCGACGCCTGCGCGGTGCTGCTCGACCGGGTGCACGGGGAGTTCGAGCGCCGGGTCGGCCACTGGTTCGGCAAGGTGATCGCGGGGTCGTTCCAGGACGAACTGCCCACCCTGCCCACCTGGTCCGCCACGTTCGCCGAGGAGTACGCGGCCCGGCGCGGCAGGCCCTTCTCGCTCGACGAGCCGGACTGGCACGCCTACCAGCTCACCCGCGCCGAACTGGCCGAGGAGGCGTTCTTCCGGCCGCTGGCCGCCTGGCACGAACGCCACGGCCTGCTCAACGGCTGCGACCAGCAGGACCCGGCCCGCGCCGGGCATCCCGTGGACGGGGTGCGGCTGTACGGCGACTACGCGCGTACCCACCGCTGGTTCAGCGCGCCCGGCTCCGACCACCACGGCGACGCGCGCCTGCACTCCTCGCTCGCCCACCTGTACGGCAGGCCGCGCACCTGGATCGAGGCGTTCCACTCCAGCGGCTGGGGCGGCACGCTCGAGGAGACCTTCGACTGGCTGCTGCCCTGGCTGCGGGCCGGCGCCAACCTCTACAACCCGCACGCCGTCTACTACACGACCAGGCGCGGCTGGTGGGAGTGGGCGCCCCCTTCGACCGACTGGCGCCAGCCGTACTGGCGGCACCACCGCGTCTTCGCCGACGCGGTCACCCGCCTGTGCGCGGCGCTCTCCCTGGGCCGCCACGCCTGCGACGTCGCGGTTGTCCTGCCCTCCGCGACGTCGCAGGCTGGCACCTCCCTGGACGCGGTCTCTCCCGAGGCCGCGCGGTCCCAGGAGGTCTACCGCGAGATCGTGGGCGACATGGCCTGGTTCGCGACCGTGCCCGGCGTGCTCGACCGGCTCTGCCTCGACGCCGACGTGATCGACGAGGACTCGATACGGCGGGCGAGCGTCAAGGGCGGCCGGCTGTCCGTCTCCACCGAGGCGTACCGGGCGATCGTGCTGCCCGCCGTCACCGTGCTCGACGAGGACGTGGCCGCCCGGCTGAAGGAGTTCGCCGCCGACGGCGGGCTGCTGGTCGCGGTCGGCACGCTGCCTGAAGGGCTGCCGGCCGCTTTCGTGGAGACGAGCGAGCAGCTGGGGGAGGCCCTGGCCGGGCTCGAACGGCGGGTCGAGGCACCCGTGCCGCCCCTGGTGCGCGAGATCGGCGAGACCACGCTGGTGTTCCTGACCGCCACGCATCCCATGGCCAGCAGGATCGGCGTGGGCCGGCCCGAGGAGCGCGGCGTCGAGCTGGGCTGGCTGGACGCCACCGTCTCCTTCGACCCGGGGCGCTACGCCAAGGAGATGCGGGTCAAGGTCCGGGGCGTGTCCGGGACGCCGCTGCTGGCGAGTCCCTTCAGCGGGGAGACCCGGGCGCTGCCGCACACCCGCGACGGCGACGCGGTGGAGGTGGTCGTGCCCTTCGACGACGGGCCCGCCGCACTGCTGATCTTCGACGGGACCGCCTCCGAGGTGTCCTCGCCTTCGTCGTACCCCCAAGAGGTGGACCTCGGTGACGAGTGGGACGTCGAGCTGGTGCCGACGCTCGACGACACGTGGGCGGACTTCGGCACGCAGGCCACCGTCGAGCGCTGGACGCTGCGCACCCCGGACGGCGAAGCGGCGCACGCCACCTTCGCGCCCCGAGGGGAGCAGCGAGTGGGAGCCGGGCCGTGGACGCCCTCGGTGTGGTCGCCCTCGCGCGGGCTGCGCAAGGACCCGGTCCACCGGGAGACCCTCGGACCGAAGGGCCACGTGCCGGGCGAGTTCGTGGCGTTCGGGCAGGTGGAGGCGGGTGAGGAGGCGCGCTTCCGCAGCGTGCTCACCGTCCCGGGCACCGGCTGGCTCGCGGTCGGGGCCGGGGCGGCCAAGACCGTGTGGCTGGATGGCGAGGAGCTGCCGCTGGACGACTCCGGGTACGCCGCGGTCTCGCGTTCGCCGGTCGCGCCCGGCGAACACCTGCTGGAGCTGCGACTGATCCCCGACGAGCGGCTCGACCTGCGGGCCTACGCCTGCCTGGTCGCCGACCCGTCGGACGCGGACCGCCCCGAGTGGATCAGCGGGCCCATGGAGACCACCGTGCACGTCGGCGAGCCGCCGTACGAGCCGGTGCAGGTGGCCTCGACCGCGTTCTGCCGGGTGCTGGTCAACGGGGAGGAGGCGGGCAGACAGGGCGGGTTCGACCCGTACGAGGAGGCGGACATCCCCCGGGTGCGCCGCTACGACGTGACCCGGCTGCTCCGGCCCGGTGACAACACGATCACCGTGGAGTCCGGCGGCTGGGTGCTCGTGGACGGGCTCGCGGTCTCCGGACCCGGCTGGACGTCGCGCCCGCGCGTACGTCGGCGCCAGCACGGCGACCCGGCCGCGCTCCACCTGCGTACCCGGCCACATCCGCTGCCCGAGGCCGGCTGGCTCGACGGTCTCCCCACCGCCCTGCCCGCCACGTTCACCGTGCCCGGCGGCCGTCCGGCCGTCGAGCGCTTCCTGCTCGACCCGCCGCCCGGCGTGACCGGGATCGAGGCGGACGCGACGGGTCCCGTACGGATCCGCGGAACGGAGCTCGAGGTCACCGGGGAGCTGACCGGCCCCGTCCGCTTCACCTGCGGCCCCGGCCGCATGCGGCTCGGCGACTGGGAGGAGCGCGGCCTGTCCGGCTACAGCGGCGGCGTCCGCTACCGCACCACGATCGCCGCTCCCGCCGGGCCGGGCGTGGTCGACCTCGGCAGGGTCCGGGGGACGGCCGAGGTGACGGTGAACGGGCGGCCCTGCGGGATCAGGGTCTGCTCGCCCTACACCTTCGACGTCCTGCTGGACGAGGGTGAGAACACCGTCGAGGTCCTCGTCCTCGGCACGCTCGCCCCGTACCTGGACGAGGTCAGCCCCACGCACTTCGTCTTCCCCGGCCAGCGCAGCACCGGCCTGTTCGGCCCGGTCCGCCTGCGCACGCCCTGACAGGGCGCTGCCAGCGTTCTGCCAGGGCGTCCGGCGACCGTCGGGTCATGGACATCCGACTAGGAGTGGTACGAGGCCTCCAGTACGGCCTCATCGTCAAGCCCGACACCTTCGCGCCGCAGGCCAGGGAGCTGGGCGCCGGGCTGGTACGCGTGTTCTTCTACTGGTCCCAGCTCGAGCCCGAGCCCGGCCGCTACGACTGGTCCGCGGTGGACGCCGTGCTCGACCAGGTCGACGACGGCACCGAGCTCTGGTTCACGCTCGGCGCGTCCTCGCCGTGGGGCTCCACCCGCGCCACCGACCTGCTGCCCGCCTCGCCGCCCCTCGACCCGGCGGCCTACGCGGCCATGCTGCGCGCCCTCGTCGAGCACTGCCGGGGCCGCGTGCGCTATTGGCAGTGCGAGAACGAGCCGTCCAACGCGCTGTTCTGGGCGGGCACGGCCACCGACTACGTCGCCCACCTCCAGAGCTTCCACCAGGCGGTCAAGAGCGCCGACCCGGACGCCACGGTCGTGCTGGGCGGCTGCCCGCTCGGCGTCTTTCCCGCCCCGGACGAGCCCGACGGCGAGCGGGAGTTCTTCCTCCAGGTCATCGACGAGGGCCGGGACTCCTACGACGTCTTCGACGTCCACCTCTACGGCGACCCCTACCTGATCCCCCGCACGATCGAGGACGCGCGCGCGGCCGTGGGGGACAAGCCCGTCGTGGTGGGCGAGTACAACGGGCCGTTGCCGCTGCAGTTCCCCGAGGTGTTCGAGCACCTGACGGAGGTGCTCGAGGCCGGGGGCATCCAGCCGTGGCACCGCCTGACCGTCCAGGACCTCTTCGACGGGACCTTCACCCCCGAGCCGGTGCACGCGGCGATGAAGCGGCTCTACGACCGGATGGCCGAGCTGCCGCCCGCGCTCCAGATGTTCATGACCGGCTGCCCGGAGGAGCTGGAGGCCCGACGGCACCGGCTCAACGCCGACGACCTCCTCATCAGGAACCTGCTGGCCCTGTCCTGCGGCATCCGGCTGACCGTGTGCTGGCAGCTCGGTCCCGAGACGCCCGAGCAGCCGGAGCCGTACAACTTCCTGCAGTTGCTCTTCTCGAAGTTCCAGCTCATGGCCTTCGAGGGCGGCAGCCTGTCCGTACGCCACCCCTGCGCCGACGCGTTCGCGGAGCTGTCGTCGCGGCTGGCCGGAGCGGAGGACGTGCGCCGCGTGGAGGTGCCGGGACGGCCGGACGCCTACGTCTTCGAGCTGGTCGGCACGGGGGTGGAGGTGGCCTGGCAGCGCTCGTCGCCCCCCGGGCCGCCGGCTCTGGTCTGGAACGGCACGACACTCACGTCCCGGCCTCAGTTCACGTACGCCCACAGGTCGTAGGTGGGGTACTGCGGGTTCCGCGGTCGGTGACGCACCAGGTCTCCCATCTCGAAGGGGGCGTGAACTTTCAGAACTCCACGCGGCCGACGAGCGGCGGGTTGAGCCGGGCGAAGCCCTCCTGCCGCCGGTACGGGTAGTACGGGTACGGCTCCGTGGTGGAGCTGGCCGTGTCCAGCCGGGCCACTTGGTCGGGCGTCAGGTTCCAGCCGATCGCCCCCAGGTTCTCGCGCAGCTGCGACTCGTCGCGGGCGCCCATGATGACCGAGGAGACGGTGGGGCGCTGGAGCAGCCAGTTCAGCGCGACCTGCGGGACGGACCTGCCGGTCTCCGCGGCGATCTCGTCCAGGGCGTCCACCACCGTGTACAGGCGTTCGTCCGCCACCGGCGGCCCGAAGGCGGCCGTCTTGTGCAGGCGGCTGCCCGCGGGGATGGGCTGGCCACGGCGGACACGTCCGGTGAGGCGGCCCCAGCCGAGCGGGCTCCACACCACCGCGCCGACGCCCTGGTCGAGGCCGAGCGGCATCAGCTCCCACTCATAGTCCCGCCCGACCAGGGAGTAGTACACCTGGTGCGCCACGTAACGCGGGTAGCCGTGCCGCTCGGCGGCGGCCAGCGACTTCATGAGCTGCCAGCCGGAGAAGTTCGAGACGCCCACGTAGCGCAGCTTGCCCGCCCTGACCAGGTCGTCCAGCGTGGACAGCACCTCCTCCACCGGGGTCGCGGCGTCGAAGGCGTGCAGCTGGAAGAGGTCGATGCGGTCGGTTTCGAGGCGGCGCAGCGCGTCGTCGACCGCCTTGATCAGCCGGGGCCGGGAGGTGCCCGCGTCGCCGGGGCCGTCGCCTGTGGGCAGGCCCGCCTTGGTGGAGATGAGGGCCCGGTCCCGCCGGCCTTTGAGCGCCTGGCCCAGCACCTCCTCCGAGGCGCCGTCGGAGTAGACGTCAGCCGTGTCGAACATCGTGACCCCCGCGTCCAGGGAGATGTCCACCAGCCGCCGGGCCTGCGCCACGTCGGTGTCGCCCCAGGCGCCGAAGAGCTCGCCCTTCCCGGCGAAGGTGCCGGCGCCGAAGCTCAACGCCGGCACCTTCAGCCCCGACGCCCCCAACTGCCGATATTCCATGAAAAATCACTCCTTAATGGGCTAACTGTCCCCTTAAGGAGTCAACGTAGCACACTAATGGGAAGCATGTTCCGTTACGGCGGCGTGGGGATGTCGCGGGCTCGGTAGGTGTCCTCGATGCTCTGGCCGCTGTGCAGGCCCCAGCTGACGATCCGTGTCGGGTGCAGCAGGATGCGGGGCCGCGCGCCCGCCAGCGCCTCGGCCCGGCCCCGGATCTCCACGCCGCGTGGCCGCCACGGCGGGAGCACGTCGTCGACAACCAGGGCGGCGCGACCGGTAAGGGCCACGTCCCTGAACTTCTTGGAGCGCCCGAAGTTGCGCCCGCTGATCTCGATGGCCGTTCCGTCTCCGGCAAGAGACCAGCCGACCGGTGCCACGTGTGGCATCCCGTCGGGCCCCACGGTGGCCAGCCTGCCCAGCCGCGCCTCCTCGCGCAGGTAGGCGAGCTCGAGTGCGGTGAAGACGGTCGTCATGCGTGCTGCTCCGCTCTCGCGACGGCGGCGAGCGGGGAGACGGCGGCCCCGAGGAGCGCCCCGGCCGCGCCCAGCCAGAACAGGATCGAGAACGCGGAGTCGGGGACGACCGGGCCGGAAGAGGCGGCGACCGCGGCGGCGAGCTGGCTGCCGACGACGCTGCCGACGGTGCGGACGATGTTGTTGATGCCGTTGGCGGTGCCGGTCCGCTCCAGCGGCACGATGTCGGCGATCAGCTTCGGCAGCGCCCCCATGACCAGCCCGGAGCCGGCGCCGACGACTCCGTAGAACACCAGATGCTGCCAGTACGCGGCATGGCCGAGAGCCAGCAGCGCCGCCCCGGCCGCGAACAGCAGGAACCCGGCGGCCAGCGGCCCGCGCGGGCCCAGCGCCGCCGAGATCCGGCCGACTGCCGTGCCCGCGGGGATGATGGCCAGCATGCCCGGCAGCATCAGCAGCCCGGCGACGGTGACCGAGGCCCCGAAGCCCACGGCGCCCGCCACCGGCTTCTGCTGCGCGAACAGCGGCATCGCCACGTAGAAGAAGTACGACACCGCGCCGAACAGCAGGGCCGAGACGTGGGTGGCCAGCATCGGCCGGTCGGTCAGCTCCCCGATGTCGATGAGCGGATCGCTCCTGCGTCGTTCGACGGCCACGAGCACGGCCAGCAGCACGACCCCGAGCGCGAAGAGCCCGAGCACGGGCGCCGACGCCCACCCCCACGAGGGGCCCTTGGTCAGCGCGAGCAGCACGGCGACCATGCCCAGCCCCAGCAGCGCCGCCCCGGGCAGATCCAGGCGGCCGGGGGCGGTCCGCTCCCCGGCGGGCACCCACCTGGCCGCCATCACCAGGCTGACCAGCGCCAGCACCGCGCCCAGCACGAACAGGTACCGCCACGACAGGTGGTCGGCCAGCAGCCCGCCGACCACCAGCCCGGCCCCCGCGCCGGCCCCGACGACACCGGAGACCAGCCCCATCGCGAACGGCAGCCGCTCGCGGGGCACCGCCTCGCGCAGGATCGCCATCGACAGCGGCACGACCGCCAGCGCCGCGCCCTGCACGATCCGGGCCGCGATGAGCTGCCCGATGTCCTGCGCCAGCGCCGCCCCCACCATCCCGGCCGCGTACGCCACCAGCACACCGATCAGCACCCGCCGCCGGCCCCGCAGATCGCCGAGCCGCCCGAGCAGCGGGGTCAGCACGGCACTCGAGAGCAGGAACGCGCTGAGGATCCAGGCCGACCAGGTGGGCGTCGCGTCCAGCTCCCGGGCCAGCAGGCCGAGTGCGGGTACCACCACCGTCTGCATCAGGGCGTAGCTGAAGACGGCCGTGACCAGGGACGCCACGACGCGCGAAGAAGGGTCCGCCATGTGCTCACCTCACTAGTTGGCAGCGCGAACTATTCGCACCGCGAACTAGATTAGTTGGCAGTGCGAACTACCGTCAACGAGAGAGGTGCGGCGGCCACGAGCAGGTGGCCGCTGCCCGGGCGGTCCATCAACCGGTGCACGTGATCGTGCCGGTCCCCCGGGCAGCGGCGGCTCCCCGCGAGGAGCTATGCCTCGATGCCCGCCTCCTTGGCGGCGCGGTCGATGGTCGCCAGCTCGTCCTCGGTGAAGTCGAGCCGGTCCACCGCGGCCACGTTCGCCTCCAGCTGCTCGGGGCTGGACGCGCCGACCAGCACCGAGGTGATGCGCGGGTCCCTGAGCGCCCAGGCCAGGGAGAGCTGCGCCACCGTCTGCCCGCGGGAGGAGGCCAGCTCCGCGAGCGCCCGTACGAACGCCAGCACCTCCGGCGTGACCCGGTCGGGCGTGAGGAAGCGCCCCTCGGCCGCCCGCGAGTCGGCGGGGATGCCCTCGAGGTAGCGGTCGGTGAGCAGGCCCTGGGCCAGCGGCGAGTAGACCACGCAGCCGACGCCCTCCTGCTCGAGCACGCCCAGCAGGTCGCGCTCGATCCGCCGGTTGAGCAGCGAGTAGGACGGCTGGTGGATCAGCAGCGGGGTGCCGAGGTCGCGCAGCAGCCGGGCGATCTGCGCGGTGCGCTCCGGCGAGAAGTTGGACACGCCCACGTACAGGGCGCGCCCCGTGCGGACCATGTGGTCGAGCGTGGCCGCCTGCTCTTCCAGCGGCGTGTCCTCGTCGTCGCGGTGCAGGTAGAAGATGTCCACGTAGTCGAGGCCGAGCCGCCCGAGCGACCGGTCGAGCGTGGCGAGCAGGTGCTTGCGCGAGTTGCCCTTGCCGTACGGGCCGTCCCACATGGGGTTGCTGCCCTTGGTGGTGACGACCACCTCGTCGCGCAGCGACCGCGGCAGCAGCCGGTTGAACGTCTCCTCCGCGGCGCCGAGCGGCGGGCCGTAGCGGTCGGCGATGTCGAAGTGCGTGATGCCGAGGTCGAGCGCCTTGGCGAAGATGGCGCGCTGGCTGTCGAGGGGCTTGCCCCCGCCGAAGTTGTGCCACAGGCCGAGCGACACGGCGGGGAGGAGGAGACCACTGCGGCCGCACCGTCGGTACGGCTGACGTTCGTACTTATCCTTAACGTCGTCCAACGATTACCTTCCTGCGATTCCGGTGAGCGTGACTCCCCGGATGAACGTCTTCTGTGCCAGGAAAAAGATGATAAGGATGGGCAGCATTGACACTAGCGCGACGGCCATCATCTGGTTGTACTGGGTCACGTACTGACCGTTGAACATGCCGAGCCCCTGCGCGAGGGTGATCTTCTCCATCGACCGCAGATAGATCGAGTTCTCCAGGTACTGGTTCCAGTTGGCGACGAAGGAGAACAGGCAGATCGCCGCGATCGCGGGCTTGGCCAGCGGCAGCATGACGGTCCACAGGATGCGCAGCTCCGAGGCCCCGTCGATGCGGGCGGCGTCGATGAGCTCCTGCGGGATCGTGGTGAAGAACTGGCGCAGCAGGAAGATGTAGAGCGCGACGCCGAAGAACTCCGGCACGATCAGCGGCAGGTACGTGTCGACCCAGCCGAGCTTGGAGAACATCACGAACTTCGGCACCAGCGTGATCTCGCGCGGGATCATCATGGTCGCCAGCAGCGCCGCGAACATGACGCCCGCCGCCCGCGCCCGCAGCCTGGCGAACGCGTACGCGGGCAGGATGCACGAGATGAGGTTGCCCGCCATGGACAGCCCGGTGATCACGATCGTGTTCACCAGGAAGCGGTTGAACGGCAGCGACCCGGTCCAGCCCTTGAGGTAGTTGTCGAAGTTGAAGGAGTCCGGCAGCCACTGCGGCGGGAAGGCCAGGTTCTCGGCGTCCGACTTGAGCGAGGTCGTCACCATCCACAGGAACGGCAGCAGGAACACCGCCGAGCTGATGGCCAGCAGGATGTACGCGCCGGAGCGCCGGATCCTCCTGACGCGCTCGGCCTGCTCCGAGGTCAGGGACGTGCCCGGCCTGGTGGGGCGCGCGGGCTTGACCGCGGTCTCGACGAGCATCGGCGACCTCACTTGAACTCGTAGTGCACCCAGCGCCTGGCCAGGCTGAACTGGATCGCGGTCACGGCGATGACCAGCACGAACATCGCCCACGACAGCGTGGCCGCGTAGCCCATGTCGAAGTAGACGAACGCGTGCCGGTAGATGTAGAGGCCCAGCACCATCGTCGCGTTGCCGGGACCGCCCTCGGTCATGACCAGGATGAGCACGTAACTCTGCAGTGCCGCGATGAACCCGGTCACCACGTTGAAGAAGATGACCGGCGACATCATCGGCACGGTCACGCTCCAGAACCGGCGCCACCACCCCGCCCCGTCGATCTCGGCGGCCTCGTACAGCGTCCTCGGGATGCCCTGCAGACCGGCCAGGTAGATGACGATCGTGTTGCCCGCGCCCCACACGCTCATCAGCACGAGCCCGGGGATGGCCCACTCCTGCGAGGCCAGCCAGCCGGGACCCTGGATGCCGAACGACGCCAGCACCTTGTTGATCAGCCCGTAGTCAGGGTGCAGGATGTTCAGCCAGAGCAGCGCAGTGGCCAGGCCCGACACCACCGAGGGCAGGTACATCACGGTGCGGAACAGGCCCTGGAAGCGCAGCGGCTGGTTGAGCAGCAGCGCCAGCAGGAACGTGAACGTCACGCCGAGCGCCACCGAGCCGAGGCCGTACTCCACGGTGTTGCCGATCGACTCCCAGAACTCGGGGTCGTTGACCATGCGTACGTAGTTGGCGAAACCCACCCACTTGGGAGCTTGCAGGAGGTTCCACTGCATGAAGCTCAGCACGATGGCGGCGAGGATCGGGCCCGCGCTGAAGAGCACGAACCCGACCACCCACGGCGAGACGAACAGGTGGAAGCGGCGCGCCTCGCGGCGCGCCAGCGGGTTGGGGACGCTGACGGCGGTCATGCGATCTTGTTCTCGGCCAGTATGGGGGTGACCTTGTCGGCGATCTCCTTCAGCGCGTCGTCCACGCTGATCTTGCCGAGCATCGCGCGTTCCCAGATGGGCTTGGCCGTGTCGACGACCTTCTTGTTGGCCGGCAGCCGCAGCACGCCGTCGTCGGAGGCGTAGTCGGCCAGGACGTCCTTGACCAGCTTCGCCGTCTCCGCGGGGATGCCGACGGCCTTGGCGTTGGCGTCCCAGGCGGACTGCCGGGCGGGCGAGGTGATCTGGCGGAACTTGTAGCCCGACGACGACAGGAACTCGTGCATGTAGAGCCAGGCGGCGTCCTTGTTCTTCGACGAGGCGGTCATCACCAGCGCGCTGCCCACGGCCGGGGTGAAGCGGCCGTCGGGGCCCTTGGGCACGTGCGTGGCGCCCCACTTGAACGCCTTCTGCTTGGACAGCTCCAGCATCAGCCAGGCGCCGTTGATCAGCATGGCCGCGTGCCCGGTCTTGAACGGGTCCACCTTCTCCAGCAGCTGCAGCTCGGCCAGGCTGGGCACCGCCTTGTCCTTGAGCAGCAGGTCCAGCCAGCGCCCCATGGCCTCCCTGGCCTTGGGCTCGTTGATCAGCACCTTGGACTCGGAGGCGTCCAGGAACCGGCCGCCGAACGGCATCAGGAAGACGGCGCTGAGGTCGGGGGCCGGCACCGGCATGGGGGAGAAGCCGTAGATCTTCCCCGCGCCCGACCCACTGGTCATCTTCCTGGCCGTCTCGAAGAGCTTGTCGAATGTCCAGCTCTCGTCCGGGTAGTCGAGGCCGGCCTTGTCGAACAGGTCCTTGTTGTAGAAGAGCAGCTTGGGCGCCATGTCGGTGGGCAGACCGTACAGCTTGCCGTCGCGCTTGAAGTAGCCGAGCCCGCGCTGGGGAATGTCCTCCATGTCGAACTCGGGCGTCTTGGCGATGTACTCGTCCACGGGGTGCAGCATCTGGTTCGCGATGAGGTTCTGCGTCCAGGAGTAGTGGTTGTAGAGCACGTCGGGCAGCGTGCCGCCGGCCGCCTGGGCCATGTACTTCGTCAGGAACTGGTCGAAGGGCGACGACTCGCGCTTGATCTCGATGTTCGGGTGGCGCTTCTTGAAGAAGAAGTCGAACTGGGCGTTGCGCACTTCGGTGACGGCGTCCGTGGTCATCGCCACCGTGATCGTCACCTTGGACGCCGGGTCGGCCACGTTCGTCTTCGGCCAGGTCAGCGAGTTGTTGAGCTGCTCGGCCGCCTCGAACGGCCAGGCATCGCTGCCCGGCCGGTTGGGGTCGATCAGCTGGGCGCCGGACTGGACCGGCGCCGCGGCCTGCTTCTGCTGCCTGGTGTCCGCGCAGGCGGACAGCACGGGCGCGGTCGCGGCCGCCACCGCCAGGGCCAGCATCTGGCGACGGTTCATCTCCATGGAGGGCCTCTCAAAGGAAGAGCTCGATCACCGGCACCGCCACGTCCGGGCGCTGCATCGGGAGCTGGAGGGTCGGGTCGAACACCCCGTAGATGAACAGCCCGAATCGTTGCTCACGGAACTCGGCCAGCCGGGCATCAGAGGTCGGATGTATCGACGGGCTGATGGGCTGGTCTTGTGGCAGTCCGTGAGCCATGGCCGTACCGTAGACCCGGTAATTAACTTCGTCAAGAATTGAATTGAAAGCGCTTTCACCCTAGTCTCTAGCGCACTGTGAGGAGATTTGGACGCCTTGAGCGACCGCCGCGCCGCGCGCAGGGGCGGAGGGTGAGGCGCGATCGACTCCTCCTATCTCTTGTCTCCTGGAGGGCATCGTGCCGAACTGGACGCTCAGCGACGAGGACCTGGAAGCAGCGCTCGCCCTTTCCCCTTCGGGAGAGCTGACGCTCGAGGTGCGCCACGCCGGCCGCGTGGTGATCGAGCCGTCCCGGCTCGGGATCAGGACCGCGCACGAGGACCTGAGCCGAGGGCTCGTCCTGTCCGGGATGTCCGAGCAGCGGATCGAGGAGACCTATCGGACGGTCATCGGCAAGCGGCGCGAGCACCACTACGAGGCCGGCGAGTGGACGCTGTCGTTCACCAAGGGCACGCACCGGCTCGACCTGCAGATCCGGGTCGGCGGGCACGGCGTGGCGTACCGGTACGTGGTGCCGTGGACGGGGCCGGTCACCGTCGTGGAGGAGGTCTCGGAGTACGTGGTGCCGGGCGCGGCCCGCGCGGTGCTGCTCCCGTACGAGAACGGCCGGTGCGACTACGAGGAGATCCACCGCCACGGCAGCGTCGCCGACGCCGAGCCCATCCTGTACGGCTACCCGTCGCTCTTCGAGGTCGGCGGCTCCTGGCTGCTGGTCACCGAGTCGAACCTCGACAGCGGCTACGCCGGCTCCCGCCTGCGCTTCGACGGCCACGCGTTCCGGCTCGACCTGCCCGACCCGTACGTGACCGCGGCCAGCCCGCTGACCACCCCCTGGCGCACGCTGATCGTCGGCGACCTGGCCACGATCGTGGAGAGCGACCTGGTCACCAGCCTCGCGGCGCCGTCCGAGGTCGATGACACCTCCTGGATCAAGCCGGGGGCCGCCGCCTGGTCGTGGTGGTCCGACGGCCCCTCCACCCGTGACCTGGACGCCCAGAAGCGCTGGGTCGACTTCGCCGCCCGCAACGGCTGGCCGTACGTGCTGGCCGACGCGGGCTGGAACAAGGAGTGGATGCCCGAGCTGATCTCCTACGCCACCGAGCAGGGCGTCGGCATCTGGCTCTGGTCGCACTGGCAGCACGTGGACACCGAGCTGGAGCACCGCGAGAAGCTCGCGCTCTGGAAGGAGTGGGGCGCGGTCGGCGTGAAGATCGACTTCACTGAGTCCGACGGCCAGGACCGGATGCGCTGGTTCGACGCCATCCTGGCCGCCACCGCCCGGCTGAAGCTCATGGTGGTCTTCCACGGCGGCACCATCCCGCGCGGCACCGAGCGCACCTGGCCGCAGTTCATGACCGCCGAAGCGGTCAAGGGCGCCGAGTGGATCAAGCCGAAGCCCGGCAAGCAGCCGCTCTACCAGCCCGCTCACTACCTGTCGCTGGCCTTCACCCGCAACGTGCAGGGCCCGATGGACTTCACGCCGTGCACGTTCACCGGCGTGCGCACGATCTCGGCCGGGTTCGAGCTCGCGCTGTCGGTGATCTTCGAGTCCGGCGTCCAGCACTTCGCCGACGGCATCGAGGCCTACGAGGCCCGGCCGGAGGCACTGCGGCTGCTGTCGGCCGTCCCCACCGCCTGGGACGAGACGCGGCTGCTGTCCGGCGACCCCGCCGACCACATCCTGCTGGCCAGGAGGAGCGGCGGCGAGTGGTACGTCGGCGCGGGCGTGGCGGGCGAGGCCCGCACGCTCACCGTGCCGCTCGACTTCCTCGACCCAGGGGAGTGGGCGGCCGAGATCTACCGGGATGCCCCGGGCGACCGGATCCTCGCCGAGACGGTCACCGTCTCGGCCGGGGGCAAGCTCGACCTCGCCGTCCCCCCCAACGGCGGGTTCACCCTCCACCTGAGGAGAGAGCTCTCATGAACAAGCGAACCACAGGAGTCTTAGCCGCACTGGTGCTCACCGTCGCCGCCCTGCCCGCCGCCACCCTGCCCGCCACCCCGGCCGCCGCTGCCGCGTGGACGCTGCGCTGGAGCCCGAATCCCGCGAACGACACGGTCGCCGAGGCGTTCGAGGGCATCGAGGACGACCGCTCCGACTCCCACCCCGGCGTGACGCACATCTACGTTTCCGGCGACGCGTACCGCTTCGACATGCACACCCGCGACCGCGACGGCGACGACCGCCAGCGCAACGAGGTCAAGGGCATGCGGACCGGCGGCAGCTCGTACCTCAAGATCCTCGAGAACGAGACCTGGCGCATCAGCTACCAGATGTACATCCCGACCTCGCTGGACGCCACCAGCAGCTTCTCGCACATCGCGCAGATGAAGGTGCCCGGCTCAGGCGCGCCCCTCTACACGATGTCGCTGCCGGTCTCCGGCGGCACCCAGAAGATCAACGTACGGTACTGGGACGAGTCCGAGCAGACCCACGAGGTGGGCAGCACGAACCTGGAGCCGATCCAGGGCAAGTGGGTGGACACCACGTTCGAGTTCAAGGCGTCCGACAGCGGCTACCTGCGCTGGACGCTCAAGGACGGCTCGACCACGCTCGTCGACAAGCGATTGGACAACACGGACCTGTGGCGCGGCGACGACGAGTACCTGCGGCCCAAGTGGGGCATCTACCGCAGCATCAACAGCTCGGGTCTGCAGAACACCTACCTGTTGATCAGGAACCTCAAGGCCTACCAGCTCACCGGCGCGAGCGAGTGAGCGGCCGGATGAGGAGAACGCACAACCTGCGCTGGGCGGGCGTCCTGTCAGCGCTCGCGCTGGTGGCGGCGTCCGCGGCGCAGCCGATGGGCACGGCGGGGGCGGCCACCGCCCCGGCCGGGCCCGCCGCGTCTGTCACCGGGTCCCCTCGCTGGGAGACGCGGTGGAGTCCCAGCCCGTGGCGCGACGGCGTCAACGCGTTCGAGGCGCTCGAGGACGACCGGCGCGGCTCGCACCCGGAGGGGCTGCCGCACGTCCACGCCGAGAAGAACTACTGGCGGTTCGACGCCCATCTGGAGGACCGCGACGGCTCCGACCGCATGCGCAACGAGGTACGCGGCATGCGCGCCGCCGACGGCACGCCGCTGGAGATCCGCAAGGACGAGACCTGGCGGATCACGTACCAGATGTACATCCCGGACACGCTCGACGCGACCACGAACTTCACCCACATCTGGCAGCTGAAGAACTCCGACGTCGGCACCCCGATCGCGCAGATCTCGCTGCCGGTCGTGAACGGCGTGCAGAAGATCGCGGCTCGCTACTGGACGCTGGAGGACAACAAGTCGCACGACTTCGCGACGGCCGACCTCGAGCCGATCCAGAACAAGTGGGTCACGACCACCATCGAGTTCAAGTCCGGCGACGCCGGCTACATGCGGTGGGTGCTGCGCGATGGCCCGAAGAACGGCTCGCGGACGATCGTGGACCAGAAGGCCGAGAACATCGACCTCTGGTGGACGCAGGAGCAGTACAACCGGCCCAAGTGGGGCATCTACCGCAGCATCAAGAGCGCCGGGCTGCAGGAGACGTACCTGCTGGTCAAGGACCTGAAGGCGGAGCAGCTCGGGTCCGCGACGCCGCCGGTGCAGCTGCCGCCTCCGGACCGGAGCCCGGGGACGTACGAGGCCGAACGGGTCGGGAACGTCTTCGAGGGCGCGGCCGAGCCCGCGTACTGCGCCGTCTGCTCCGGCGGGCGGAAGGTGATCCTCATCGGCGGCAACGTCTACGACTACGCCGTCGTCAGGGGCGTGCTGTCGGAGACCACCGGGACCAGGCAGATGACCGTGTACGCGCTGGTGGACGGCTCGCAGTCGTTCTCGGTCAGCGTCAACGGCGGCGACGCGATCCAGGTGCCGATGACCGGGACCAAGGACACGGTGACGACCGCGACGGTGCCGGTGGACCTGGTGGCCGGGGTCAACACGATCCGGTTCTTCGGCCTCACGGCGCGCGGGCCCGAACTCGACAAGATCGTCATCAAGTAGGTGGACATGGCTCATGACCTCAGCAGGCGGGCGGTGCTCGCCGCGAGCGGCGCGCTCGCGCTGTCCGCAGCGGGCGCGCTACCGGCGGGCGCCTCGGCGCTCTGGCAGTCCCGTCTGGTGCGCTACGACCGGCGCGGACGGCTCGTGTACGAGCAGGACGCGGAGGGCAACCGCATCCCGGACTTCAGCCACGCCGGCTACCGCAACGGCGAGCGCCCGATCCCCCACGTGCCGGTCGTCAAGACGATCCGCCCGGTGGAGGGCGACAACACAGCCCACGTCCAGGCGGCACTCGACGAGGTGGCCGCGCTGCCCCGCGAGCGGCGCGGCGCCCTGCTCCTGCTGCCCGGCGTCTACCCGGTGGCGGGCACCCTGTACGTACGGGCGAGCGGCACGGTGCTGCGCGGCACGGGCGACGGCGAGGACCCGGCGAGCAACACGATCATCAAGGCCACCGGCAACACGCCCAAGGACCGCGACGTGATCGTGGCCGGCGGAAGCGCGGGCGGCGGCTGGACCGGCGAGGTCCCCGGCACCCGCACCGACATCACCACCGATTTCGTACAGGTGGGATCGCGGGAGTTCGAGGTGGCGAGCCCCGGCTCGCTGCGGCCCGGCGACAACATCGTGATCACCCATCCATGCACCGAGGAGTGGCTGAAGGCCATCGACTACGGGGGCCACGACGTGGGGCCCGCCTGGCAGGTGGGGGAGCACCCCATCATCTACAACCGGTACGTCCGCGAAGTCTCCGGAAACATCGTGAAGATCGATGTACCGGTCTTCAACCACCTCAACCGCGCGTTGTCCCCGTCCTTCCTCTACAAGTGGGACAGGGCCGGGCTCGTCACCCAGGTGGGGGTGGAGCGGCTGCGCGTGGACGTCGAGTATCACGGCGACCCCGAGCAGGACGAGGACCACGCCTACAACGCGATCGTCCTGCTGCGCACCGAGGACTCCTGGGTGCGGGACTGCACCATGCTCCACTTCACCCAGGCCGGGGTCGCCACCCAGGAGACCACCCGCGCCACGGTCGAGAACTGCCGGGCCGTCGATCCGGTCAGCATCGTGACGGGGAGCAGGCGCTACAACTTCAACACCTACGTCTACTCCCAGCAGGTGCTCTTCCGCGACTGCTACGCGTACAAGGCCCGGCACGCGTTCGTCTCCAACGGCCACAGCACGGTTTCCGGGATCGTCTTCCTGCGCGGCACGTCGGAGTACGCGCTCAACTCCAGCGAGGGCCACCGGCGCTGGTCGCAGGGCCTGCTGTTCGACGGCCACAAGGACATCGACCCGCACTACGACTACACGCTCGGCCTCTACAACCGGGGCCGCTACGGCACCTCGCACGGGTGGTCGGCGGCCCACTCGGTGGCCTGGAACTGCGACGTGTCGACCAGCAGGCTGATCGTGCAGAAGCCGCCGACCGCCCAGAACTACGCGATCGGCTGCCACGGCACGATCACGGGCGACGGGCCGTTCCAGCAGCCGGCCGGGTACATCGAGGGCGCGAACCAGCCCGGGCTCCTCCCGCCCTCGCTCTACCAGGCCCAGTTCCTGGACCGCCTCCGCCCCTGACGAGGACCGGGGCGCAGCCGCCGACTCACGGGCGCTGAAGCGGCTGCGCCTCCACCTCCGCCCCCTGGGACCCGCTCGGCCCGGCTTTCGTGCGCGCCGCATGCACGCGGTGGCGGCTCGGCGTCGATCCGGGAGTGTCAGCGCTCCAGGCGCAGCAGGCCGCCCTCCGGCACGGTGACCTGGGCGATGCCGGGGCGCAGGGCGAAGGTGCTCTCGCTGACGATCCGGCCGCGGCAATCGCGGATCGTGGCGCGGGCCGTACCCGAGTCGGAGACCTGGAGGAGCACGTCGGAGGAGGCGTCGCCGTTGGCCAGCCACAGCGTGCCGGTGGCCGGGACCTCCACGGGCACCGGCGCGTAGCGGGCGGTGACGACCGTGTCCTCCGAACGGGCCGTCACCTGCGGGTAGCCCAGGTCAGGCCGGGCCGGCCGGAAGGAGCCGCGCTGCAGCACCTCCGCGTGCTCGCGGAAGAACCCCAGCCAGAACCGGAGCACCTCGGCCTGCTCGGGCGTCTGAGAGGTCAGGTCCACCGAGATCTGCGGCACCGCGAAGAGCACGCTGATGAGCTGGGTGGCCACGCGCGCGGGCCGCTCACCGGGATGCCACATCAGCATGTCGGCGTGCACGGCCAGCGGTCCCGCGATCAGCCGCAGGTCCACCGTGCGCTGCCGGTTGTGCGCCGGGCTGAGCGGGCAGTCCGAGGCACGGACCATCGTGGCGAACGGCCACAGCCCGGGGCTCACGTACGGCTGGCGCAGCTCGACCAGGCAGTCGCGCGGAAGCTGGGCCAGGAGCCTGCGCACGCCCTCGTTCACCGTCTCGCAGTCCGCCTCGGGACCGGGCGGCGGCGGGTTCTCCACGGCGAACTGGTCGATAAAGTCGATCTTGAGCCCGTCCATGCCCCACTCCGTGACCGCGCGGGTGAGGTGGCCCGCCACAAGGTCGCGGACGTACGGGTAGCGGGGGTCGACGATGGCCGCGTTCATGTGCTCCTTGTAGGCCAGCGTGTACGGCTCCACGCGGTCCCAGAGCGCCGTGTGGCGGCCCACGAAGGGCAGGGCGTACCAGATCAGGTAGGCCAGCCCGTCGCCCCGGACCTTGGCCACGTGTCCCGAAATATCGGGAAAAGAGGTGGGGGACGGCTCCCACTCGCCGACGTAGCCGTACCCGCGGCCCCGGTCGTCGCTGTGCCAGCCGTCGTCCACGATGATCGCCTCGCAGCCCAGCTCGGCCGCAGGACCCGCCTGCCGCTCCACGCTCTCGGCGCTGACGTGCTGCTGCATGGCGTACCAGGTCGAGTAGGCGGGCATCCGCGCCACCTCCGGCACGTCGGCGACGGGGCCGTGCAGCGCGCGCCACCAGTCCGCCACGCCGGACAGCGTGGCCGCGAAGTGCCGCCGGGTGAGGTCGAGCCGCAGCAGCAGCCCCGCGTCCGGGCTGGCCTCGTGCTCCACCCAGAACCCGAACTCGCCGGTCTCCTCCACCACGCCGGTGCGCGTCCGCACGGGCCTGACGACCTCGCCCGCGGCGAACGTGCAGATGGCCACGTCACCGGCTCCCACCAGGCAGCCGACGGGCGCGTTCTTCTCCAGAGCCGCCGTGCGGGGACGGCGCCAGAACGGCGGCAGCCCCCGGTGCTCGCCGCCGTCGGCGGCCCAGAAGGCGGTCGCGTCCACGCACGGCACCCGCCAGGCGACGCGTACGTCGGCCGCCCTGTCAGGGGTGACGCGGAGCTCGAGAACGCCGGGGGACGGCTCGGTGACCGTCCAGGTGAGCGCGGCCGCCGCCGTGCACGCGAACTCCAGCCCGGCCGCCTCGACCCGCACCTCCTCCGGCTGCTCGAACGCTCGATCGTGGGGCTGCCAGACGCCGGGTGCCGCGGTCACTCAAGCTCCGTCCTGTTCATGGCCTCACTTCGTGAGGCGTCTCGCTCGCTGGAATCCGCTGCCTTCCCTCGTCGCTCCGGTCGCTTCGCTCCCTGCGCTCCTCAGTCCAGGCAGCGGCGCTCACTCGAGGGTGAAATGCTGCTGGATGGCGACCGCGGCGGCGCCGCGGGCCCACTGCTCGAACGACCTCGGGCGCAGCAGCAGGCGGCAGTCGGCCGCCGCGCCGAACGCCTGGCCCGTGAACGACCGGTTGAGCTGCTCCTCGAACAGCTCGTACGACAGCAGCCCCGGCACGTCCCCGGTCACGACGATCCGCTCGGGCCCGAACAGGTTCGCCATCGCCGCCATGGCCAGCCCGATCGCGTGCCCCGCGCGGGCGAACACCTCCCGCACGGCCGCGTCCCCCGCGTGAGCCGCGCCGATGGCGGCCTCGACGGTCAGCGACCCGTCGCCGGACGCCGCGCGGGCGGCCGCCAGCAGGGGCGTGGTCCCGGCGATGGCCTCGACGCAGCCGCGCCCGCCGCAGTGGCACTCGGGCTCGTCACCCCCGACGGGGATGTGGCCGATCTCCCCGGCCACGCCGTGCGAGCCGGCCACCACCCGGTCGTTCACCACCAGCCCGCAGCCGATCCCCACCCCCACGGTGACCAGCGCGAACGACGCCGCGCCCACCCCGTCGCCGAACCACTGCTCGGCCACGGTGAGTGACTTGACATCGTTCTCGATCGTGACGGCCAGGCCCGTCGCCTCGGCGGCCAGCCGCGCCAGCGGCACCTGACGCCAGTGCAGGAAAGGCGAGTAACGCACCACTCCGTGGGCCTTGTCGACGTCGCCCGACACCGCCAGGCCCAGCGCGTGGCAGCGCTCGCCGTATGCGGGGTCGGCGGCCAGCAGCTCGGACACCAGCCCGGCCAGCGCCGCCACCACGCCCTCGACCGAGGTGGTGTCCAGCGGGCGGTGCGCCGAGAAGAGCGGCTGGGCGCGCAGGTCGGTGACCACGCCGATGAGCTCCTCATGGGTGATCTTCACGCCGCAGAAGAACTCCCGGTCCGGCCGGATGGACAGCGGACTGGCCGGTCGGCCCGCCCCGGGTGCCGTACGCTCGGTGGCCTCCAGCTCCTCCAGGTAGCCGGCCTCGATGAACGGGCGGGCGGCCTTGGTGACGGCGGCGGACGACAGCCCGCTCCGCCTGGCGATCTCCACCCGGGAGACCGGCCCCTGCGTCAGCACCATGGTGAACACGGTGGCCGCCGCCGGGGTCGTGGTGAGCCGAGGGTGCATGAGTGCAATAGTAGCAGTAATTAACTTCGTCAAGAATTGAATTCGAGCAGGGGCGTGCTTAGGCTCGCGGCATGCGATCAGTGACCTTCGATGCCTCCAGCCGCAGGTGGTTGCTGCGTACCCCGGCCACGGGCTACGTCGTCGCCCTGGCGGACGACGACGCCCCGCGGTGCCTGCACTGGGGGCCGGTGCTGACCGCCGAGCAGGCCGCCGGTCTGCCCGCGCCCGCCGCGTTCGGGGCCAGCAGCTTCGACAGCACGGCGGGGGAGGAGGAGCTGGTCACCGAGGCCGGCGCGCGGTTCGAGACGCCGTCGCTGCAGGTCGTCTTCCCCGGCGGTGACCGCGGGATCGAGTGGCGCCACGAGGGTCACGACATCGACGGCGGCCACCTCACGCTGCGCTTCTCCGACCGCCGCCACCCGTTCCTGGTCGAGCTGCACTACCGGGTGTACGAGGACAGCGACGTGATCGAGCGCTGGACGGTGCTGCGCTCGCAGGTGCCGGTGACCGTGCTGCGGTGCGACTCGGCGGCCTGGAGCGTTCCGATGCTGGACGGCTACCGGCTCAGCCACGTCACGGGCGGCTGGAGCTCGGAGCACGCGTTGAGCCGTACCGAACTGGTGGTAGGGGAGACGACGCTCACCAGCAGGCGCGGGGTGACCAGCCACCACGCGAACCCCTGGCTCATGATCGACGGCGGTGACGCGGGCGAGGGGCACGGCGAGGTGTGGAGCTGCGCCCTGGCCTGGAGCGGGAGCTGGCGCGTCACGCTCACCCGCACGCCGTCCGGTCGGCTGAGCTGGACCGGCGGGTTCGGCCACGAGGGCCTCACCTGGCGGCCGGCGCCGGGCGAGGAGTGGGTGACGCCGGTGTCCGCAGGCGTGTACGCGCCCGACGGGTACGGCGAGGCCAGCCGCCGCTGGCACGACCACGTCGCCAGGCACGTGCTGCCTCGGCCGGAGGAGCTCCGTCCGGTCGTCTACAACGCGTGGGAGGCCGTCGGGTTCGACGTGAACGAGGCCAACCAGCGCGACCTCGCGCGGCTGGCGGCGGGGGCGGGCGTGGAGCTGTTCGTGATGGACGACGCCTGGTTCGGCGGGCGTACCAGCGACGGCGCGGGGCTCGGCGACTGGTGGGTCAACGAGGAGCGCTTCCCTGACGGGCTGAGCCCGCTCATCGACGAGGTGCACCGGCTCGGCATGCGCTTCGGCCTGTGGGTCGAGCCCGAGATGGTCAACCCTGACAGCGACCTCTACCGCGCCCACCCCGACTGGGTCCTGCACATGCCGGGCCGCTCGCGCACGCTGCTGCGCAACCAGCTCGTGCTGAACTTCGCCCGGCCCGACGTCGCCGACTGGGCGCACAAGTGGCTGCACAAGCTGGTCTCCGAGCACGCCGTCGACTTCCTGAAGTGGGACTTCAACCGCGCCTTCACCGAGGCGGGCCTGCCCGGCGACCCCGACCAGGACCGGCTCTGGATCGACCACGTCAGAGCCGTCTACTCGATCATGGACCGGCTCCGCGCCGACCACCCACACCTGCGCATCGAGGCGTGCGCGGGCGGCGGCGGCCGTACCGACCTGGGTATCCTGGCCCGCACCGACCAGGTGTGGACCTCCGACAACACCGACGCCCACGACCGCATCGCGATCCAGCGCGGATTCAGCCAGGTCTACCCGGCCCGCGTCATGGCCGCCTGGGTGACCGACAGCCCGAACCCGCTCACGGGCCGGGCCGTGCCGCTGCGCTTCCGCTTCCACGTGGCCATGGCCGGGGCGCTCGGGCTCGGCGGCGATCTCGCCCGCTGGAGCGAGGCCGAGCTGTCCGAGGCCGCCGAGCTGGTGGCCGTCTACAAGGACATCCGGCCGGTCGTGCAGTTCGGGCGGCTGTGGCGGCTCCCGTACGGGGTGCAGTACGTCCACGGCGACCGGATCGCCGTGCTCGCCTGGCGCGGCCCCGCCGCCTTCGGCGCGCCCCTTCCTCCGCTCCGCCTGGCCGGGCTCGACCCGCTGGCCCGCTACCGCGACGAGGACACGGGCGCGGTGCACCACGGCGCGGTGCTCATGTCGCGCGGCCTGCCGCTCGACCTGCGCGGCGACTACGCCAGCGCCCTGGTCCGCCTGCGCGCCTGCTGACCTCCCCCGCCCGCTCCGGGGACCAGGTAGAACAGGTGGGTGGGATTCGGCGTGCGGGAGTTCGAGCTGTCCTTGATGCACCGGATGCGCGACCTCAACCCCGAGAGGGTGGAGGAGGCGCTGGACGACATGGGCGCGTCCAGGGCCGAGCTGCGTGCGGCCCACGCCCATTGGACGAGGATGCTCCATTCGCCGCGGCCTCCGAAAGGGCCGCGCAGGCTGCTCGGCCCTCCCTCGTACGCCGGCACGACCTCCGTGGGGAGCCTGACCTGCGACGTGGCCCGCTGGGCCCTGCCCTCATGGCCGGGGCTGGAGTTCGAGGTCCTGACCGGCCCCGGCGGCGAGGTGTGGAACCAGTGGTTCGTCCGCCCCGCGGGCCCGAGGACGTTCTCCTTCGACGAGCTGGTCCCCTGGGGATGCGTCGTCGGCGACGTCGGCGCGAGCTTCCCCGGCGCCGTCCACCTCGAGGGCCAGGCCCCGCACCACTGGGCGGTCGATCTCACCCACGAGGGCGCGACCTACCGCGCCCGCTTCGTCTACGGGCTCTGTCAGCGCATCGACGGCCTATAGGCGCCGCCGGCGGCTGGCGGAGCCGGAAGATCGATCGCATGATGATGGTGTCGTCCCGGCCCGCGGGTGCGGGACGCTTCATGCTCCGGTCAGGAAAGGTGACATGCATGCCCCCGAACCCAGAGTCCCGTCTTCCGCGCCGCCTCGCCGTCGTGGCGGCCATGATCTCGGGAGTCCTCGCGTTCGGGGGATCGACCCCGGCCGCCTTCGCGCAGGCCGACGGCTTCTGCGCGCCCGAGACGGCGCTCTGCCAGGAGATCCGCGGAGTGCCCGGCGACTACCGCTACTGGTTCGTGATCCGGCCCGCGCCGACGACGGCCGTCTTCTCGTTCACCGTCAACGGCGTCCCCACCCCCGGCTCCCTGGACACGAGCGTCACCGGCACGGCGCTCGAAGGGGACTTCTACCCGGCTGTGGTGCTGGTCAGCGGGGACAAGGTATGCATGCACCACACCGCCGCCACCGGAGAGTACTGCGCCACCACTCCCTAGGGTTCTTTACTGTCCTGTACAAAATCCGCTAGCCTCCTCTCATGGGCAGGCCGCGTGAGTTCAGCGATGAGGCAGTCGTCGACGCCGCGATGGAGGTGTTCTGGGAGAAAGGGTACGAAGCGACCAGCACCCAGGACCTGTGCGCCCGCACCGGCCTCGGTCGCGGCAGCCTCTACAACGCCTTCGGCAGCAAGCACCGCCTGTACGAGGAGGCGATCCGCCGCTACGCCGAGACCAGGGCCGAGGCGCAGCTGGCGATGCTGGCCGAGGCGGGGTCGGTGCGCGAGCGGCTCAGGGACCTCATGCTCGGCGTGATCGACGCCGACATGGCCGACCCCGGCCGGCGCGGCTGCCTGGCGCTCAACGCCGCCACCGAGGCCGGCGGGCGCACCCAGGCCGTCGCGGGGCTGGTGCGGCGCCAGTTCACCGACCTGGAGCAGGCGCTGTGCCGGCTGGTGGAGATCGGCCAGAGCACGGGCGAGCTGTCGCGGGAGCGGCCGCCGCGTCAGGTGGCGCGCGCGTTCCAGAGCGCGTACTACGGCCTGCGCGTGCTCGCCAAGGTCACCGACGACAGGAACGCGCTCCTTGATGTCGTCGAGGGGGCCGTCGCCGCCCTGTAGAGATCCCGGCCGCGGTCCGTCGAGCCGCGGCCCTTTTTACGCCCTCATTTTGTACTGATCTGTAAAGAAAGAGAGAGAGTGAAAGCCTGATGAGGCTCACTGTGCCGTCACTGATGCTGTGCGTCTTCGGGATCACGACCGGCGAGTTCGTCATCGCCGGGATCCTCCCGGACATCGCCACCGACCTGGCCGTCTCGATCCCGGCCGCCGGGCTGCTGGTGACGGCGTACGCCATCGGGATGATCGTCGGCGGCCCCGTGCTGACGGCGCTCACCGCCCGTTTTCCGCGCAAACCGCTCATCCTGGTCCTGCTCGTGATCACCGTCGCCGGCAACCTCGCCTCCGCGCTCGCGCCCGCGTACGGCGTGCTCTTCGCGGCCAGGATCGTCACGGCGCTGGTGACGTCCACGTTCTTCGCGAACGCGATCGTCATCGCCGTCTCCACCGCCGCGCCGGGCAAGCAGGCGTCCACCGTCTCCAAGCTCGTCTTCGGGATGAACCTGTCGATGATCCTGGGCGCGCCCATCGGCACGTTCATCGGCGAGGACCACGGCTGGCGGTCCACGTTCGTGGCCGTCGCGGCGTGCTGCGCGGCCGGGCTCCTGCTGGTGTGGCGGCTGGTGCCGGACGTGCGCGACACGGTGGGCGGCACAGGGGGCGGCACGTCGGCCGTGGCCGAGCTGCGCGTGTTCCGCGCCCGCGACGTGCAGCTCGCGATCGCCGTCACGGCCGTGGGCAACGCGGGGCTGCTCATGGTGTTCACCTTCTTCGCGCCCCTGGTCACGAACGTCACCGGCTTCCCCGGCGCGGCGGTGGCCGTCCTCCTGCTGGTGTACGGGGTCGGCGCGGCCGTCGGCAACTTCGCCGGCGGCCGGCTGTCGGACCGGGCGCCGATGCGGTCGCAGCTCGGGCTGCTGAGCGTGCTCGCGGCGGCGCTCGTGCTCATGTGGGCGGTCAGCGGCAGCCTGGTGCTCACGGCGGTGATGGTGTTCGTGCTCGGCGCCGTGGGCTTCTCGGTCATCCCCGGCATGCAGGCGCGCGTCCTGTCCACCGCCTCGGCGGCGCCGACCCTGGCCATGGCCGTGAACGCGTCCGCGTACCAGCTCGCCGCGGCCTTCGCCGCCTGGCTCGGCGGGCGTGTCATCGACGGCGGGTTCGGGCTGCGCTCCCTCTACGTCGTGGCGGCCGCCGTCACGCTCGCGGGCATCGCGGTGAGCTCGTACGCCTGGCGCCGCGCCCGCGTCCCGGCCTGACGGCGCCCAGGCGTCAGGTCTGGTCGCGCGGCCAGGTGAGCTGCGGGCGGGCGGGCCTGCCGGAGGTGGCGGCCCTTCCGCAGCCCGCTGACCGTGCAGGCTGACGGGGGCCGGCTGACGGCGCGGATCGAGCGGCTCACTGCGCTTGTGTCCGGGATGAGCCCGGTTGCTCGACCGCGGGTTCGAGCAGGTCGCGGACTCGCTCGACGTCCCACGGGGCGTCCTCCGCGGGCCAGTTCGCGCTCAGCCTTTCGAGCAGGCCGCGATGCTCGTCGAATATCTCTTCGTAACGTAGCCCCCAGGCGGCCGCCGCCTGGATCTCCATCTCGGGACATCCCGTCACACGCACCAGCTCGGGGACCGCGTTGAAGCCAGGGGACGCGTCCAGCGCTCTGATGGCGTCGAGGCGGTCGTCGAGCCGCACGTCGGGGTCGCAGGCGATGTTCCCCAGCGCCTCCACGAGCCGTGGGTCGGCCTCCTCCATGTTCTCGAACAACGACGACACCGTCTCCAGAGCGCACCAGCGGATCCCGTCGCTCGCGGCCCTCTCCAGGACGTCCGCGAGCAGGGCGGCCTCGTCCGCCCCGGTGGCGCGCAGGGCGCCCAACTCGCGCAACGCCGTCAACGCGCTCAGACGGTTGGCTCCGACACCGGTCTCGGGGGTGAGCTCGGCCGGTGACGGCGGCTGTCGCAGCGCCTCCCTGACGCGGTCGAGGACGAGCGGCGTCTCGGCCTTCCTGGCTTCCTCGCCGAAGTGGTTCTCGATGCCGTTCGGGTGCCACCAGTGGTCCAGCCCGATTCCCACGGCCACCTGGTCGCCGCTGTCGAGCAGAGTGCGCAGGGCGCGGTGGTAGGCCTCCTCTGAGGTGGGGACCCGCAGCTCCCGGTGGGCGCGGTGCAGGTCGGGGTCCGCGAGCCGGAGCGGTTCCCAATAGGCGCTGTGCAGCGAGCCGAGCACCAGCTTGACGACGTCGCTGCCCCAAGGACGCGCGGGTGAGCGCTCTCTCCAGCTCTCGGCCACCTCCACGAGCAGGTCGCGGTGCCTGTCGAGGCCGCCCGTCCCGACCAGGTAGTAGGCCGCGTGGGCCTGGGCTCTCGCGTCGTCGCCGCGTACCAGCCGCAGCAGCACGTCATCGGCCTGAGGCCCGAGACTGTCGGCCAGGACGCGGATCGCCTGCTCCTTCACCGACGAGAAGCGGGGCCAGGGACCGGACAGCAGGTCGCTCAGGGCGTCGACGACCCGCTGGTCCTTCGCCTCCGCCTTGTCGAGCACGCCGTACGCCATCCAGATGGTCTTGTCGAGCACCCGATCCGTGGCCGCCCGCGTGAGGAGGTCCACCACCAGGTCCGCGTCCGACGGTGTGGCGTGGCGTGCGCCGATCAGGTTCAGGGCGCTCACGTGGTTGGCGCCCGCCCCGCACTCCGGGGACAGCTCGGCGGGGGAAGGCGGCTGCCGCAGCACCTCGCGGGCGCGGGCGAGCACCTCGGGCAGGTGGCGTTCGGCGGACGTCTCGTCGGCGAGGACCGCGCACAGTCCCTTCCAGTGCTCGTAATGGTCGAGCGCGATCCCCACGGCGACCGTGTCGTCGCTGCGGAGCAAGGTGAGGAACGCCTGGAGGCACGCCTCGTCGCCGGCCGGGAACATCAGCTCCCGGTGCGCGGCCCGCAGCTCCGGGTCAGCCGGTTCGGCGTCGGTCCAGTGGAGGCTGTGGAAGCCCGTGAGTTGTTCGCGCACGACGCTCGTGTCGCGTCCCGCGTCCTCCGGCCAGGACGCCACGAGCCGCTCGACCCGTTCGCGGTGGGTCCGGACCCGGCCCGGCATGGAGAGCCGGAGCGCGGCGCTGATCTGCAGATCCAGCTCGGCCGACTCGCTCGCGCGGACGAGCACGTCATCGACGTCAGGGGTGTAGACGTCGTCCAGGGCCGAGAGGGCGTGGCACCGCTCGTCCACGTCGCGGGTCTCGTCGAGGACGAAGTCCATGAGCATGGCCAGCAGCCGCCGGTTCGGCTCGGGCTCGCCCATCAGGGCGGCCGAGGCCGCGGACAGGCCCGTTTCCAGCACGTCCGGGTCTGTGGCACCGTCGAGGGCGTCGGCGATCAGGTCCGCGTCCTCGTGTTCGGCGAGGTTCCGCATCACGTTCAGGGCGCTCGCGTGGGTGCGCGGCTCCGCGGGGCGACTGAGCAGATCGCGCGCGACGAAGAGCACCTCGTCGGCGAACGGTTCGAGCGGGTTGCCGCCGCCGAAGCGCGTGAGCGCCTCCTGGTGCTGGTAGTCGTCCAGGGCCGCGCACACGGCGGCGGGGTTCTCGCTGTGCAGCAGGACGCCGAACGCGCGGTGGTACGCCTCGGGCCCGCTGGGTGTCGTCAGCTCGGCGAGCGCGTCATCGAGCTCATCGTCATTCAAGGTCATTTGCCCCCAGGTTTCCAGAACGGGACGGTCCGCGCCTCCCTTTTGCGGGAGGCCGCCGGCTGCCTCCGGTGAGGGCGGCGTACTCGCGGGAGACCGGGGGAGTGACCACCTGGAGCGCCCGTCCGAATCCGTCGGCGACCAGTCCCTCCATCGTGCTGCTCACGCTGGCGTACCGCGTCGAGTCCGAGCAGGACCGGTGCGCGCGGTCCGGCGGACCCGTCGTCCTCGTGGACGCGACGCGCCGGTCCGGCCGGCGGTCGTCGTAGTCATTACCAAACGCATTCAAGTGATCACTTTAAGTGAGGTAAAGTGGTGGGGTGGCTTACGAACCCCCCGCCGGCCCGCTCACCCCGGGAAGCTTCGACACCCAGCGCGACGTCGCCGCCGGCCTGCCGCTGTTTCTCGTCGAGCAGTGGCGCGCCTCCGACCGCACCGACGGTGAGGCGCGCCGCCTGCTGAGCCGCCACGAGACGCGCGGATACTCCGTGGTGTCCGACTCGGCGGGGCTCACCCGGCTCAGCCAGCGGCTCGGGCTGCTGGAGGTGCTGGCGCTCATCGACCGGCCCAAGCGGATCCTGCACGCGTGCGCCAGGGCCGCCGGCGGGCGCGCGGTGGGGGTGTGGGCGGCCGACAACGCGCAACTGTTCCATCCGGAGACGGTGGAGGCGTCCACGCTGCTGTCCGCCCTGCTGACGGCGCAGGACGAGATCCGGAGCCACTGCGAGGTCCGCATCGGGATCGGCGCGCATCTCGGCTCCTACTATGAGCTGTCGGGCGGGCTGTACGGGGCGGAGGCCGACGCGGTCGAGGAGTTCGCCGAGAACGACACCGAGGGTGGGGATATCGTGGTGACGCAGGCCGTGGTGGACCGGCTGCCGCACGGGCATCCCTTCGCGCTGCGGCCCAAGGACGGCGTCGGCGGCCTGGTCGGGCCCGCCCACCAGGTGCTCGACGGTCCCCGCCTCGACATTCCCGGGCTGGGCGAGGCGTGGGCGGCCGAGGGATGGCCGGGCGAGTCGGGGGTCACCGGCCAGGAGCATTACCCCATCCCCTACTCCGGAGCCTTCTACGCCGACCTGCTGCTGCTCGACGCCCGCCCCGGCGACGCCGAGCTGGCCGGGCGGCTCGCCGCCGAGCACCTGCGCGAGCGCACCGTCGTCCTGGTCGAGCGGAGCGCCGCCCCGACCGCCGACACACCGGAGGTGGAGCTGCTGAGAGGGCTGTCGCTGTCGGCGGCGATGCGCGACGTGGGCCTGAGCCTCCTGCCGCCCGAGGGAGCCGTCGAGATCAAGGTCGCCGGGCCGCTGGGCATCTACCTGTTCGATGAGCCCGCCCCGGCCGTGCACTTCGCGCTGGGGATGCGCACGGGGCTCGCCGAGCGGGAGATCGTGGGCCGGCTCGGGGTGGCTGCCGGGCCGGTGCTCGCCGGCCGCACCCCCGGCGGCGGCTGGGACGTCGCCGGGGCCCCGGTCAACCTCGCCTCCAAGATGGCCCAGGACCTCGGCACGCCCGGCCGCGTCCACCTGAGCGAGGCCGTGCGCGATGCCTTGGGCGACCACGTCGACCTGACGGGCTTCGAGGCGGTGCGGCGCACGGTTTCGGGGGTGGAGATGACGTACTACGTGGGTTGAGGTCTCCCTGGTCCAGGTGTGCTCTTCGCGGCCAGGACCGTCACGGCGGTGGTGACGCCCACGTTCTTCGCGAACCCGATCGTCATCGCGGTGTCCACCGCCGCGCTCGTGCAAGCGGGTGTCATGGCTGGTCGCGCGGCCAGGTGAGCTTCGGGCGGCCGGGCTTGCCCGAGGCTCTCATCGCGAGTTCAACGGCGAGCATGACCACGTCCACCTGCTGGTCCACTACCCGCCCAAGGTCGCCCTGTCCAAACTCGTCAACTCACTGAAGGGAGTCTCGGCCCGGGTGCTGCGCAAGGAATACAGCGCACACGTCCGCACATACCTGTGGGACGGACATTTCTGGTCGGGTTCCTACTTCGCCGGGTCAGTCGGCGGGGCCGCAACACCGGCAAACGCATCGAAAATGGTTCAAGCGTCGCGCGGCGGTGGGCATCACAGAGATGGAGTACGTTCGCGGGGAGAGTGCGCATGACCGAGTCAGCGATGGTGCGGTTCTACCGGGACAACGGTTACCTGCTGGTCAAAGGGCTGCTCAGCAGGGGGGAGGCGGGGGCGTACCGGGAGGAGTGCCACGGGGTGCTCGCGCGGTTGCGGCCGACGGACCCGACCTGGGGGAGCGCGCGGCAGCTCGGCGGGGGCGCGACCGAGCTGCGGCACTGCCACGACGCGCAGTTCTACTCGGCGGCGTTCGCCCGGCTCATGGTGGATCCGCGCTTCACCGACGTGGCGGCGGCCCTCATGGGCTCGGAGAACGTCCAGCTCCACCACACCAAGATCTTCGTGAAGCCCGCCGAGAAGGGCTCGCCGTTCCCCATGCACCAGGACGTCGCTCACTTCCCGCACACCCGCCACACCATGGGCGCGGCCATCTTCCACTTCGACGACGCGCCCGAGGAGAAGGGGTGTGTACGGGTGGTGCCGGGCAGCCACAGGAACGGGCCGCTGGCGCACATCGAGGAGGGCGGGTGGCACCTGCCGCTGTCGCAGTGGCCGCTGGAGTCGGCCGTCCCGGTCGAGGCGGAAGCAGGGGACGTGCTGTTCCTCAGCTATCTCACCGTGCACGGGTCGGGCGTCAACCGGGCGGAGGAGGCCCGTACGACCCTGCTCATCCAGTACCGCGACCCCGAGGACCTGCCCGCCGACGACGTGCACCGCTCCCGGGGGCAGGGCATGATGCTGCGCGGGGTCGATCCGGCCCGCTACGCCTGAGCTGAAGGCTCCTCCCAGAGGATCGAATGCCGGGTGATGCGCCACGTGCCGCCGGCGGCCGTGGCGCCGCGCAGTCCGTCCAGGGTGCCCGGAGCGGCCAGGGTCACCGTCTCGGGCGTGCCGACGGAGGCGAAGGCGAAGGTCCGCGCCGGGTCCCAGTCGGTGCTCCGGCGCAGCCGGCGGGCCATCTGCGCCCACCCCAGGGGCGCACCCGCCACCACCCACGCGTCGGGCTCGCCCGCCGCGAACCGCCGCGCGTGCCGGAGCCAGGACGCCGCATTCTCCGGCCAATGAACGACGGTCAGCACGTGCCCGCCCCGGGCCTGCCACGTGCGCGTGAGGTCCTCGGCGGCGGCGACCGAGGCGGCGTCGCGGGCGTGGCCGATGGTGATCGTCTCGACGCGGGGCCGTCGCGTGGTCAGCATGGCCACCAGCGCGTCCCGCTCGGCGGGGGTGTGGGCGGCGGGCGGGTACGGGGTGGGCGCCGGCGCGTGGACCAGCGGTGAGCGGGAGCTGTTGATCGCCCTTGGCAGACCCATGTCGTCGGTCCTTTCGCTTGTGTCGCTGGATACAACACCGCGACGGCCGCCGACATCAGCTGTATTCGGACATCACAGTCCGGCAGACCACGGGAGCTGGGTTGTCAGAGCTCCAGCACGTGGTCCAGCAGCGACTGCAACGTGACCGCCCCGACCAGCCGCCCGCCGTCCACCACGGCCACCAGCGGGCTCCGCGTACGCGCCATCAACGCGGCCAGCTCCAGCACGGTGGCCTTCATGTCGGCCACCGGCAGCTCCCGAGGCTGCTCGGGCAGGCACTCCCGCACCGTCCTGCCGCCCAGCCGCCGCAGGAACAGGTCGGCGTGGGCCTCGTCCACCACCCGGGCCAGCGCGGGGTCGTCCTGGCAGTACGCCGGCACCGCCAGCCGCAGCACCTGGGTGCCGGGCAGGATGCTGCAGGGGCAGCCGTTCTGGTCGACCAGGATGAGGCCCGGCAGGTCCTGCTCGGCCAGCAGCTTGGCCGCCTCCAGCGCCGGGGTGTCCAGGGTGACCGTCGGGAACTCGACGGCGAGATCGCGTGCGCGCATCAGTGGCCTCCGTGATCCAGCCTACTTCGCCGCCCTCCCGCCCTGGCCTCAGGCGAGGGACCAGAAGAACTCGCGCAGGTCGGCCACCAGCACCTCCGGCGTCTCCAGCGCCGCGAAGTGCCCGCCGTGGTCGAACTCCGACCAGCGCACCACGTTGTGCGCCCGCTCGGCCAGCGGCCGCACCGAGAAGTCCGTGGGGAAGACGGCCACCGCGGTGGGCACCGTGCCCCGCTCCCGCGGCCCCCACATGCTGAAGTCGTTGAACCGCTCGAAGTACGTGTGCGCCGTCGAGCCCGCCGTCTCCGTGAACCAGTAGATGCTGACGTCGGTGAGGATCCGGTCCCGGTCCACGGCGTCCTCGGGCAGCTTCGCCGCCGGATCCGTCCAGTCCTTGAACTTCTCCACGATCCAGGCGAGCTGCCCGGCCGGCGAGTCGTGCAGCGCGGCGGCGACGGTCTGCGGCCGGGTCCCGTGGACCTGCATGTACGCCCCGAGCTTGTCCTGCCACTCCTTCATCCCGGCCAGCCGCGCCTGCTCGGCCTCCGTCAGCGACCCCATCACGGCGGGGTCCGGGAAGGTGAGCAGCGCGTTGACGTGCACGCCGATGACGTGGTCCGGCGCGGCCCGCCCCATGAGGGGCGCGATGAAGGCCGAGACGTCCCCGCCCTGGACGCCGTACCGGTCGTACCCGAGCCTGGACATCAGCTCGACGAGCGCGGCGGCCGTGCGGCCGTCCGTCCAGCCGGTGCCGGGCAGCGGACCGGAGAAGCCGTAGCCGGGCAGCGACGGGATCACCAGGTGGAAGGCGTCGGAGAAGGAGCCGCCGTGCGCCGCCGGGTCGGTGAGCGGGCCGATCAGGTCGAGGAACTCGACGACCGAGCCGGGCCAGCCGTGCAGGAGCAGCAGCGGGGTGGCGTCCGGCTCGGCCGAGCGAACGTGCAGGAAGTGCACGTCCGCGCCGTCGATCGCGGTGGTGAACTGCGGGTACGCGTTCAGCGCCGCCTCCTGGGCGCGCCAGTCGAAGCCGTCGGCCCAGTACTCGGCGAGGGCGCGCAGGTAGCCGGTGGGCACGCCGCGCTCCCAGCCGGTGCCGGGCAGCTCGGGGGCCCAGCGCGTACGCCGGAGCCGGTCGCGCAGGTCGTCGAGGTCGGCCTGCGGGATGTCGATGCGGTAAGGCGTGATGGCGGAGTTCGTCATGTCCACGACGGTAGAGAGAATTGGTGACAGGTACTGGCACCGATGGCGAGCAGAATGGCCTCCATGTTGGAGACCTCGGCGCGGCTGCTGCGCCTGCTGTCCCTGCTCCAGTCGCGCATGGACTGGACCGGCGCCGAGCTGGCCGAACGGCTCGAGGTCGGCCTGCGTACCGTGCGGCGTGACATCGACCGGCTGCGCGTGCTCGGCTATCCCGTCGACGCGACGCCCGGCGTGGCCGGCGGCTACCGGCTCGGCGTGGGCGCCGCGCTGCCGCCGCTGCTGCTCGACGACGAGGAGGCGGTGGCCGTGGCGATCAGCCTGCGGACGGCCGCGACCGGCAGCGTGGCCGGGCTGGAGGAGGGGGCGGTGCGGGCGCTGGCCAAGCTGCAGCAGGTGCTGCCTGGCCAAGCTCCAAGAGATGGGAGAGTTCGTCCGCTCGGCGTCCTCGACCATCGAGGCGCCGGTGGTCCGCAGGCTCAC
>NZ_JBFANV010000020.1:0-141327 GCF_040674955.1 Nonomuraea sp. NPDC049695
ACCGGGCGTACGGCGCGCGACGGCATGCGCTCGCTCATCGCCCTGGAGGACACCCTGCACGGAGCCGCGCACCCGGCCGTGCCCACCGGCTTCGCCTTCGCCGAGCTGGCCGGCCCCGGCTCCCTGAGTGGGGTGCTCAGCGCGCTCGGCTTCGCACGTACCGGGACACATGCCACGAAACCGGTCGAGCTGTGGGAGCAGGGCGGGGCGCGGCTGCTGCTCAACGCCACCGGCAGCGACACCGGTGGGGACCCCGCGCTGGTCGCCATCGGTCTCGACAGCCCTGACCCCGGCGCGGCGGTCAAGCACGCCGAGTCGCTGCTGTCACCGGTGCTGCCACGCGAGCGCGCGCCCAGGGAAGCACGCCTGGACGCCGTCGCCGCCCCCGACGGCACCCAGATCTTCTTCTGCGACACGGCCTGGCTCGACGACTTCGGCCGCTCCGGGCCGGTTCCCGGTGAGATCACCCGGATCGACCATGTGGCGCTGACGCAGCCGTGGCACCAGTTCGACGAGGCGGAGTTGTTCTACCGCAGCGTGCTCGGGCTGAGCCCGCAGGAGAGCCTGGAGGTGCCCGACCCGTACGGGCTGCTGCGCAGCAAGGCCATGGCGGACCCCGACGGGCGCGTACGGATGGTCATCAACCTCGCCCAGGTCGGCACGGAAGACCTCCCGTGGCAGCATGTCGCGCTGGCCTGCGACGACATCGTGGCCATCGCCCGCCGCCTGCGCGCCGAGCACCCGGACCTGCTGCTGCCCATCCCCGCCAACTACTACGACGACCTCGAGGCCCGCCACGACGACGTCGATCCCGAGCTGAGGGAGCTGGGCGTGCTGTACGACCGCGACGAGCACGGCGAGTTCCGGCACCTGTACACCGTCACCGTAGGACGCGTCTTCTTCGAGATCGTCCAGCGTACGGGCGGATATCAGGGGTACGGCGCCGCGAACGCCCCCATCCGCCTCGCCGTTCAGCACGCCGGGCATCACTGAGCTGAGCGCGACGGCAGGCGGAAGAGCGTGTGCAGCGCGCGCAGGGCGTCACGGTCGCCGGTCGCCGAAGCGGCGTGGCTCTCGAGCGCGCCGGCGAGCGTGACCGTGCCCGCCGCGATGTCGCGGAAGGTCTGATCGTCAGTCGTGATGGTCACATCGGGGTACTGAGCCGGCCCGTGGACCGTCTCCAGGGTGCCGTCATGAACGCGGGCGTGGAAGGTCTCGTCACCCACGCGGAACTCGTAGATCGCGCGTAGCCCGGCGGCGGCTTCGGCCTGGAAACAGGCTTGCAGGCCGAGCACGGCCCAGCCGGGATGGAAGGACTCCTCGTCGCGGGGATCCTCCATCGCCCACTTCAGACCCCAGCGGGCCAGGTCCAGCACCACCGGGCCGAGCTCCTCGCCGGCCTGGGTCAGGGCGTAGGCCGGTGTGCGCGCCGGCGGGGGAAGCGTGACCTTGTGCACCAGTCCGTGGCGTTCCAGGCTCTTCATCCTGGACGCCAGGAGGCCGGTGCCCAGGCCACGCAGGTTGTTCTGCAGGTCGCCGAAGCGTTTGGGGCCGGTGAGCAGCTCGCGGATCAGGAGCAGCGTCCAGCGCTCGCCGACGATGTCGAGGGTGCGCGCGGTCGCGCAATACTGGTTGTAGCTCCGCTCCACCTCAATATCTTAATGCCCGGGCTTCTCGTTTCCGTAGTCACGGTGGTCGGCGACCTGGAGGAGGAGCCGGGCGAGCGCCTCGGGATCGCTGAGCATCACGTTGTGGGGACCGTCCAGAGGGATCGACCGGTAGCCCAGCTCGTCGGCGAACCGGTTGAAGGGGTACGTCAGGGGGCGGCAGTAGATGCCTGTCCCGGGGATCTTGTCGACCGCTCCCGTCAAACGGGTCGGCTCCGTGAAGGTCCGCAGCGGTTGGGGCGTCAGCCGGTCGGCGAGCCAGGCGGCATCCGCCGGGTCGGTGATGCCGTACGCGCCCGGGGGAGGAGCCGGCACCGTCGTACCGCCTCCGCGGGCCTCGGCGGCGGTACGCATCGCCGTCACGAAGGAATCGGGCGTCAGGTCGAACAGGCTGGATCCGTCGCCACCCGCCCATCCGTCCACCAGCACGACCTGGGTGACCAGGTGCGGCCGGAGGTCGGCGGCCTGCCGGACCACCAGGCCGGCGTAACTGTGCCCAACCAGAACCACGTCATCCGCCGACCGGTCGGCCAGGGCATCGAGAACCGCGGCGACCTCGTCGGCGTGCCGGTGCAGTCCGGTGTCGCCGTCGAGGGTGAGGGCGGGCGTGACGGTGTGCGCGCCGGCTTGCTGCAGCAGCGGAGTGACACGGTCCCAGGCCCACGGGCCATGCCAGGCACCGGGAACGAGCACGAAAACGGTCATGAGAGTTCTCCGTCGAAAGTCTCTAGTTCCTCTTTTTGAAGTATAAGGTACTGAATCGAAAAGTCACATGGGTGATGTCGCGGCACGCTGAAGAGGACGTTCCGTCAGAACGCCTGTCCGGTGGAACGGGGCTATGAGGGTGTAGGGCGGGCGCCGTCGAGGCGGTCGTGAATGGCGCGGCGGGCGCGGTCGTAGGCGTCGGCCTGGTTGAGTAGCCTGCGCGCGTAGTTGGCCTGCAGCACCGCACCGTGGAACTCGAACAGGAGCTGCTCGACGTCGATGTCCGGCCTGAGCTCGCCGAGGCGGCAGGCCAGCCGGATCTGCTTCACCAGCACGTCCGACCCGGACAGCGCCACCTCGATGATCGCGTCGCGGACGGGCCCGTCCCGCCCGTCGAACTCGGGCGCGACCGTGCAGAAGAAACAGCCGCCGTCGAACGTGCCCAGGTAGTCGATCCACGCGTCCGCCAGGGCCCGCACGCGAGGCAGGCCGTCCTCGGCGCGCATCGGCGAGCCCGTCGTGCGCGCCGCCATCGACGCCGGCTGCCACTACGTCGACACCTCGGCCGAGCAGCTCTTCGTCAAGCATGTCTTCGACACGTGCGCCGAGGACGCGGAACGCGCCGGAGTCGCCGTCGTACCGGCCCTGGGCTACGACATCCTCCCAGGCGACATGATCGCGCACCTGGCGGGGGAGCGGGTCGAGCCTCTGGCGGAGCTGACCATCGCCTACCAGGTGAGCGAGTTCGACATGACGCGCGGCACCATCCGCTCGGCGCTGGAGATGATGCACGACGGCGACCTCGTCTACGAGGACGGCGCCTGGGCCCCCGGCGGAATCCCGGCCAGGCGTACCTCCTTCCGCTATCCCGGGGACGCACGTGAGGCCCCCACGATGCGGTGGCCCGGCGCCGAGATCGTCACCGTCCCCCGCCACGTGCGCACCAGCAGGGCCGAGGTCATCATCGACATGGCGGCCTTCACCCCGGAGGTGGCCGCCCTCCTGCAGACGCCACCCGACGCGCTCAACGCGGTCATCGACGCCCTGCCGGAAGGGCCGTCGCCCGAACGGCGGCCGGCCGCGGGCTTCACGATCGTCGCCGAGGCGGCAGGCGGTGACGGACGCCAGGCCACAGGAGTCGTACGGGGCACGGACATCTACGGCAGCACAGCCGTGATCGCCGTCGAAGGGGTACGCCGGCTTCTCGCCGACGGCGCCAAGGGTGGGGTGCTCAGCCCCGCGCAGGCCTTCGACCCGGCCGGCTTCCTGGACCACCTCGCCCCGTACGGGGTCACGTGGGAGGTCACCGCCGCGAACTGACGGAGACCGGGGGCTTGAGTCCGGCCGGACGGCCGGGTCAGCGGCCGGCGAGCTCGGCGAAGATGTCCACCACTTCAGGCCGGTCGAACGGGCCGACATGGGACGCCGCGACGCTTCGCACGTCGGTCAGGTTGTGCGGAGTGAGGCGGTCGGCCTCGTGGATGAACCGGTCCTGCAGCGCCAGGGGAATCAGCCGATCGCGGGTGAAGCGCACGTACGTCCGGGGAATGCGGCCCCAGGTGTGCGCTTCGCCCCGGGCTTCGGCCATGGGAATGGTGGCGGACTCGTCCGGTTCGAGCATGTTGAGCAGCCGGCTCACCTCCTCGTCGGTGAAGTCGCCGGCCAGACACTGCTTGACGGCGTCGAACACCGACGGGTCGGCCGAGCGCCAGTTGAGCCGGTTCACCCCCAGGACCGCTGGATCGGCGACCTTGATCGCCTCCACCAGGGGGAGCAGGCTCTCACTGTTCTCCGGCGTGGAGAGATAGGCGGCCATGTTCGGCAGGTCCACACAGCAGTACGCCGCGACATAGACCACCCGTTCGAGCAGGTCCGGGATGGCGTTGCCGACCCTGCTCACGGTGACGCCGCCCTGACTGGCGCCGGCGAGGATGACCGGCCCGTGGCGGCGGGCGCGGCGCACCACCTCCACGACGCGCTCGACGTAGTCGTCGATGGTGATCTTGGCGAGCGGCGACGGCTCGGTCGCCAGCGCCTCGAGGTCCTGCGGGGCCTGGTACGCACGGGGGTAGAACGCTTCGTTGCCGTGTCCCGGGAGGTCGACGGCCACGCTGCGGTGCCCGCGCAGCGTGAGCTCGCTCATCAGTCCCGAGGTCCAGGCCGACGACGAGTTGGTGCCGTGGACGAACACCAGGGTCGGCGGCCGCCGATCGGCGACGGTGCTTGCTGCTTCGTGGTGGGTTGTCATCGACGTTCTCTCCTTGTTCCTGTCTGCTGGTTGAGCTCTCGTACGTCGCGGTCAACGGCCCGGCGGGCGCCACATCGGCCACAGGAGCGGGCTGTCGTCCACCCGGACGGGTTCGCCGAGATCCTCGAATCCGTGCCGCAGGTAGAGGGCCCGGCTCCGGGCCGAACTCGCCTCCAGGTACGCGCCGAGCCCGTCGGCGTCCGCTCGCGCCAGCCGGTGCCGCAGCATCGCCGAGCCGAGCCCGCCGCCCTGCCGTCCGCTCACCACGCCCATGCACGGGAGGTAGAGGTGCGGTTCGCGATCGGGGCGCCGTGGAGCCAGCGCCTCTCCGAGAGCCCGCAGCCGCCCGCCGTTCTCACCGAAGACCGTGGCCGCGCTCTCCTCGGGCGCGTCCGGAGGCTCCTCATGGGGCGACTGGCCCGCGGCCGACGTCAGCCACACCGACGCGCCCTCGCGCCGGCCCGCCAGATATGCCTCGCCCTGGGGATGGGTGAGCAGGGGGCGGTAGAAGTGCGACAGGAGACGACCTCGCTCACCTGCCTGGGGGAAGAGCCAGCAGGCGAGGGGATCGTTCATGAACGCCTCGGTGAGGACGTCCACCACCGCCTGCTGATCTTCGGCATCCGCCCGTCGAACGGATGCGTATGGTGTATCAACTGCCATGCGTACACCGTATCGACACTCGCAAGGACATGGGCGTTATTTGTGGCTTTTCGCAGCAAGAAGTGAACTAGTACGGCAAAATAGTGAACTAGTACATTGGCCGCAGGGCTTGAGGTGTTCCAGCGACTTCCGTATATTCGTTTTCGAATATACGGAAGCGAGGATCGGTGGCGAAGCGGCGAAAGGTCGGGAATCTGATGGCGCTCGCCGTGCTGGCGGCGCTGACAGAACGGCCGATGCATCCCTACGAGATGGCCTCGGTCCTGCGCGCCCACGGCAAGGACCAGGACATGAAGATCAAATGGGGATCGTTCTACTCGGTCGTGCAGAGCCTGGCCCGACATGAGCTGATCGAGGCCGTCGAGAGCGGACGGCAGGGCGGACGGCCGGAGCGGACGATCTACCGGATCACCGGGGCCGGCCGCCGGGAACTGCAGGACTGGGAGCGTGAGCTGGTCTCCACGCCGGAGCGTGAGCACTCCAGGTTCAAGGCCGCCCTGTCGGTGCTGGGCGTCCTCACCCCCGAGGAGGCGGTCACCCTGCTTCAGCGACGGCTGGAACTGCTGCAGGAGCAGATCGCCGATCAGCGGGAGACGCTTTCAGATCATCTCCGGAAAACTCCTCGCCTGTTCCTGATCGAGGACGAGTACGAGCTGGCCCTGCGCGAGACGGAGCTGGCCTGGGTCCGGGATCTGCTCGGCGAGCTCACCACCGGTACGTTCCCCGACCTGGCCGCCTGGCGAGCCCACCACGCCGACACCACTCCATGAAACCCCTGGCGGGCTGCGCCAACAGCCCGCCAGGGACCTTCCCACCGAGACCCGCGGTCCCTAAGCGAGAAGGCAGCAACCCCAAGGATACGCGGGTCTCCCGTCCCCAAGGAGAACCCCTTGAGCAACAAGATCAACGAGTTGACCATGACGTCCGCCGACGGCACCGCCATCGGCTACTACCAGGTGGGCCGCGGTCCCGGCCTGGTCATCTCCCACGGCGGCATGGGATCGGCCTACAACCACATCCAGCAGGCCCAGGCCCTGGCCGACACGTACACCGTCTACCTGCCCGACCGCCGCGGGCGTGGCATGAGCGGACCCTACCGTCCCGGCCACGGCATCCAGCAGGACGTGGCGGACCTGGAGGCGGTCATCGCCAGGACCGGCGCCCGCTACCTGTTCGGCCTCAGCGTCGGCGGCACCGTCGCCCTGCAGGCCGCGCTGACGCTGCCCGACGCCATCGACAGGCTCGCCGTCTACGAACCCGGCGCGTTCACCGCTCCCACCGCCTGGCTGGCCAGGTTCGAGCGCGAACTCGCCACAGGCAGGACGGCCGCCGCCCTGGTCACCGCCCTCAAGGACGCCCAAATGGGCCCTGCCTTCATACGGGCCATGCCGCGCTGGCTGCTGGAGTGGGGAAGCGAGCAGGGGATGCGAAGGGAGGAGCGCAACGGATCCGGCCGGTACGTGCCGATGCGCGCCCTGGCGCCGACCCTCTTGCAGGATGTCGGAGTACTCATCGAGATGGAGGAACGGCTGGAAGACTTCCGCGCAATGCGTGCCGAGGTCCTCCTGCTCGGCGGCTCCAGGAGCGTCCCGTACCAGAAGGCGTCTCTGGCAGCGCTGGAGCGCGTGCTGCCACGAGTCAGGCGGGTGGAGTTCGCCGGCCTGGGCCACGGGGCGCCCTGGAATGCCGACCGCGGCGGCCGGCCGGAACGGGTGGTGCAAGAGCTGCGGCGCTTCTTCACCCCTTGACCGCCGGTCGTCCGGCAGATTCGTCCTGGCGTCTCCTCGCAGGATCTCGACGCGAGGAGACGTCGTGCGAGCGGCGACGAGCGTCTACAGCGTGCCGCCGACCAGCAGGGCGAGGTCGATGAGGCGGTTGGAGTAGCCCCACTCGTTGTCGTACCAGCCGACGACCTTGACCTGCGAGCCGAGCACCCGGGTGAGCTGGGCGTCGAAGACGCAGGAGGCGGGGTCGGTGACGATGTCGGTGCTGACGATGGGCGCCTCGGTGTAGGTCAGCAGCCCCTTGTACGGCCCCGCGGCGGCCTCGGCGTACGCCTCCTTGACCTCCTGCACGGTGGTCGGGCGGCGCGTGGTGACAGTCAGGTCGGTGACCGAGCCGGTCGGGACGGGCACCCGCAGGGCGAAGGCGTCGAGCCGGCCCTGGAGCTCGGGCAGGACCAGGCCGATGGCCTTGGCGGCGCCGCTGGAGGTGGGCACGATGTTGAGCGCCGCCGCGCGGGCACGGCGCAGGTCCTTGTGCGGGGCGTCCTGGAGGTTCTGGTCCTGGGTGTACGCGTGGACGGTGGTCATCATGCCGGAGTCGATGCCGACCGCGTCGTGCAGCACCTTGGCCAGCACCCCCAGGCAGTTGGTGGTGCAGGAGGCGTTGGAGATGATCGTGTGGCGCTCCGGGTCGTAGGCGTCGTCGTTCACGCCGAGCACGATCGTGACGTCCTCGCCGCTCGCGGGGGCGGCGATGATGACCTTCTTCGCACCGCCGTCCACGTGGGCGCGGGCCTTGGCGGCGCTGGTGAAGATGCCGGTGGACTCGATCACCACGTCCACGCCCAGCTCGCCCCACGGCAGGTCGGCGGGGTCGCGTTCGGCCAGCACCTTGACCGTGGCGTCGCCGGCGCGGATCGCGCCGGGCTCGGCGACGACCTCGCCGGGGAAACGGCCCAGGATCGAGTCGTAGGCCAGCAGATGGGCCATGGTCGCTACGTCGCCGAGGTCGTTGACCGCGACGATCTCCAGATCGGCGCCCCGGGCGGCGGTAGCGCGGAAGACGTTGCGCCCGATCCGCCCGAAGCCATTGATACCAACACGAACAGTCATATGTGTCTCCTCTCGTGGCCTACATCATAAGCATCTTATATAAATTTTCGATGTATATTCGGGGAGTGGACGACCTTCCCGATGACGACGACCTGGACGTGGACGCCTTCGCCACGGCCATCGAGAGCTTCAACCGCTTCTACATCCGCCTCCCCACGCTGGAGAAGCTGTCGTTCACGACGCTGTCGGTGCTGGACACCCTCGCCTTCGGCGGCGGCCCGATGCGGCTGACCGGCCTGACCAGGACCGAGCAGGTCAGTCAGCCGGCCATCACGCAGCTGGTCACCCGGCTCGAGCGCGACGGGCTGGTGGAGCGCCGTCCCGACCCGAGTGACGGGCGCGCGGTCCTCATCCACATCACCGAGGCGGGCCGCCGGATCGGCCGCTCCCGCCACGACGACCGGATGCGCCACCTGGCCCCGCTGGTCGCCCAGCTCACCGCCGAGCAGCGCCGGGCGATCGCCGGCGCGCTGCCCGCCCTGACCCGCCTCGCCGAACTCGGGCGCGGGTCCGCCAAGAAGGCGGACTCATAGGCCGGCCTCGGCGTACTGCGCGACGCCGTCGCCGAACGACCAGTCGATCGGCTGGTTCTCGCTGATCGTGACGAACACGTTGCGCGGCTCGGTGCCCGCGTACTCCTCGGCGAGCTCGGCGATCCTGCGGTAGAGAGCCTGCTTCTGCTCCGCCGTGCGGCCCGAGCGCATCGTGATGGCGACGAACACGAGGTCGTCGTCGCGGTGTACGCCGAGGTAGCCGGCGTCGTAGCGGATCATGCGGTGTGTGCCGTCGTGGCCGGTGAGCACCTGGAACCTGTCGTCCGGCGGGATGCCGATGGCGTCGACCAGGGCATCGTGTACGGCCCGGCCCAGGGCGTCCAGCCGCTTCTCGTCTGCACGGAGCGCATCGATGCGAACAAAGGGCATTATTTCGTCCTTTCTAAGGATTTTTCCGTACGATCCCGGCCCTCAGCGGGCGCGGCCGACGAGCAGGCCGAGCGCGCCGTCAACGGCCTGCGCGTACACCTCCGCGTCACCGGCGGCGCGGGCCAGCACGTAGCCGCCCTGCAGCACGGCGACGAGTGCGGTGGCGGTGGCCGCCGGGTCGAGTGAGGTGTCCAGCTCGCCCTGTGACTGCGCGTCCGCGAGGACGCCGGCGAGCCGGTTGCGCAGCCAGGCGAACGTCTGCTCGACCGGGCGGCGCAGCTCGGGATCGGCCATCACGTCCGGGTCCTGCGTGAGGCGGCCCACCGGGCAGCCCCGCAGGGCGTCCCGCTCCCGGCGCAGGTAGGCGGTGATCCGCTGGAGCGGGGTCCCGGAGCCGGAGAGCTCCGCCTCCGCGCGGACACGCATGTCGTCGGCGCTGCGGGCGATCGCGGCCAGCGCCAGGTCGGGCTTGCCGCGGAAGTGGTGGTACATGCTGCCCTGGCCCGCGCCGGACCGCTGCTGGATGGCCTTCGGCGAGGTGCCCACGTACCCGCGCTCCCACAGCAGCTCTCGGGTGCTCTCGATCAGCCGTTCTCTCATGTCCACGGTCGCGAGCGTACATACTAGTAGGTACAGAAGCAACCCCGAAGCCTTCCTGCGGCTCCGGCGCCAAGAGGTCAGCGCGCCCTGGTGAGTGCGTCGAGCAGCCCTGGGAACGCCTCCTCCATGTCGGCGCGGCGCAGCGTGTTCATCCGCGAGGTCCCGACGTAGTACTGCCGGATCAGGCCCGCTTCGCGCAGCACGTTGAAGTGGTGGGTGGCGGTGGACTTGCTGACCGGTATGTCGAAATCGCCGCACTTGATGTCCTCGCCGGCGGCGTCGAGCTGCGTGACGATGCTCCGGCGTACCGGATCGACGAGGGCCTCCAGCACCTGCTGGAGCTCGAACTGTGACACCTCGGGGTGTGGCGGCGTGCGTCCCATGGGCCCCATAGTACGACAGCCATCGAAGTTTGACAGCGATCGTACTTATGCGCTTGAGTAAGTCGCGTTCACAGCGAGCGAAGGATGGTTGGCATGGCGAGGACCGTGCGGTTCCACGAGATCGGTGGGCCCGAGGTGATGCGGCTGGAGGACGTGGAGACAGGCGAGCCGGGGCCGGGGGAGGTGCGGCTCCGGGTGGACGCGATCGGGATCAATCGGGCAGAGGCCCTGTTCCGGAGCGGCCGGTACATCGAGCCGGTCAAGCACCTGCCCGCCGGGCTCGGCTCAGAGGCCGCCGGTGTGATCGAGGCGGTCGGACCGGGGGTGGCCGGTTTCGAGGCGGGGCAGGCGGTCAGCGTCGTGCCGTCCTTCTCGTACAACGACTACGCCATGTACGCCGAACGGGCGATCGCGCCGGCGTCCGCGCTCCTGCACCGCCCCGACGGGGTGGACGCCGTCTCCGGCGCCTCGGTGTGGATGCCCTATCTCACCGCGTACGGCGCGATGGTGGAGGTGGGCGGGATGCGGGCCGGTGACGTGGCGGTGCTGAACGCGGCCTCCAGCAGCGTCGGCCTGGCCGCGATCCACACGGCCGACCGCGTGGGCGCCACGCCGATCGCCGTCACCCGCACCCGCGCCAAGCGGCAGCGGCTGCTCGAGGAGGGCGCCGCCGAGGTGATCGTCTCTGACGAGGAGGACGTGGCGGGACGGGTGCTGGCGCTGACCGGCGGCAGAGGCGCCGAGTACGTCTTCGACGCCGTCGCCGGTCCTGGCGTGGCGGACCTCGCCAGGGCCGTGGCCGCCGACGGGACGCTGTTCCTGTGGGGCGGGCAGAGCGGGCAGCCGACGCCCTATCCGGGGTTCGAACTGGGCATGCCCGCGCTCAACATGCGCACGTACACGGTGCATGAGATCACCAGGAACGCCGAGCGGATGCGCCGCGCCGCGGCGTTCGTCGCGTCGGGCCTGCGTACCGGGGCCTTCCGTTCCGTGGTGGACCGCCTGTTCCCGCTGGAGGAGATCGTGCAGGCGCACCGGCACATGGAGTCCAACACCCAGTTCGGCAAGATCGTGGTCACCGTGGACCACTGACACGGGCGCGGCTCACGCGTCGCTCGGACCGGGTCTCCAGCCGGTCCTCTGAGCCCACGCGTCAGCACGTCGCACAATGTCCCAGACGTACAGGTCCTTGGCGGCGACGTACTTCTGCCGCCGGCGTCCTGAACGCGTCGAGCGGGTCGAACGAGCGCACCGCGATCTGGATGTCGATCACCGGCTTGGCTGCCAGGCCGGGAACCGGCGGGCTACCTGGCTATCAGCACTTCGAGTGCCACCGGTTCGACGAAACACCCGCTCGGATCGGCCGCCAGCAGAGCGTCGGTGATCTCTTGCTCGAAGGCGGGCCGCCGATCGCCGAGCAGCCGCCGCAGCGGGAGCGAAGTCGAGTAGAGGTAGCCGATGATCCGGTCCGTGGTCCACGACCGTTCGAACTCGTGGACCACCCGGGTGACGTCCCGGAACGCCGAATCAGCCAGCACCGCTCCGTGCGGCCTGGCCTGCGTCCCGGCACCGGCCTGGGGGAGCGGTCCTATGAAACGGTGCTGCACTTCTTCGATGGCGTGCTGCCACGGCACGACCGCGCGCGCCAGGCAGCCGTCGTTGGCGATCACCACGCCGCCGCCGTCCTCCACCATGCCGGCCAGCGCGCCCAGCACCTGCTCACGATCCATCCAGTGGAACGAGCGCCCCATGGTCACCAGCCGGAACCGCCCCAGCGTGCCCGGCAGGTCCGCTGAACTGCCGCGCACCCACGTCACATTGCCGGCCTCACTCGCGAGCGCCTGCCGCGCGGCCTCGGCGAGCATGTCCGGCTCAGGATCGACACCGACCGCCTCCGCGACATGCCCGGCAAGCGGAATGGCCAGCTGGCCGGTGCCGCAGCCCAGGTCGAGCAGGCGTCCCGAGCCGTCGAGCCCGAAGCGCCGGACCAGATCGTCGAAGAAGACCTTCGGATAGCCCGGACGAAACCGCGCGTAGAACACACCTGTCCCGGCAAAGAGTCCGCCATTCGACACGCCGCCACACTACCCACGTGATCGCAGCGACGCCTGGACCGGCCCTCGCCCCGATCTGCTCAGGCGACCTTGGAAGAGCTCGCCGTCCAGGTGTTGCAGGCGCCCGGCTTGCCGGCCCGGTAGCCCTTCTCGAGCCAGTAGAGGCGGTTGGCGGACTTGGCGTGGAACCTGTTCTTCCAGAACTCCGGGATCTTGATCACGGGCTTCCAGTCCTCGACCTTCCGCCCGAGCGCCTTGGCCGACACGCCCGCGAAGCAGTCGATCTGCAGGTAGTACCGGCGGTTCTGCTCGTTCATGAGGGGTCCCGACGCGTCGTTCTCCAGGCCCCACCAGGCTTCCCCGATGCCGGTCTGTCCGGTCACGACCGCGCTCCACGTCCTCACGATGGACGTGAACACCGTGAGATCCTGCTTGGCCTTGATCCAGTCGTCGGCCACGCGGACCCGGATGGCCGTGCCGCAGATCTCGGAGAACGAGCCGGAGACGTCCAGGCCGGTGGAGCACGACTGCTTGTCGTCCGCGTCCTTGAACGCCACCTCCACAGGGACGAAGTCCTTGATGGCCGGCTTCCACGCCGTGTTCAGGCAGCCGACGAGCTTGGTGATGTATTTCCTGGTCGACGCGCTGCTCGTGCCCTTGTCCAGCGCGCAGGCGACCTTGGGCAGTCTGGCCGCCTTGTAGAGCTCATTGTGGGTCAGCTCGGGGGCGCCCTTGACCGGCTCGGCGAGCGCCGTACCGGAAAGGAGCGCCAGTCCGGCGGCCGTCCCGGCTAATAAGCGAATGATCATAAGGCCGGATCCTAGCCGATTGGAGCTCATGCCAAATTTTAAGTCGATTGCAATTTTGCAGTGGAGTGTGGTTTCCTCTACGGCATGTCTTCACCCGTCATCCACGCCCGGGGCCTCACCCGGACGTTCCAGCTGAAGAGCGGAACGGTGCACGCCGTACGCGGCATCGACCTCACCGTGGCGCCCGGTGAGATCCTCGGTTTCCTCGGACCCAACGGCGCCGGCAAGACCACCACGCTTCGCATGCTCGTCACCCTTCTCCCGCCCACCGGCGGGTCGGTCCAGATCGCCGGGCATGACCTGCTGCGCGATCCGGCGGGCGTGCGGCGCCGCATCGGGTACGTCGCCCAGTCCGGCGGCCTCGATCCCGCGTGCGGCGTACGAGAGGAACTCATCACGCAGGGCCGGCTGCACCGGCTGTCCAAGAGCGAGGCGTGCGAGCGGGCCGAGGAGCTGGCCGGCGACCTGGCGCTGCTCGACCTGATGGACCGGCCCACCGCCGCTCTGTCCGGCGGGCAGCGCCGGCGCCTGGAGATCGCGCTCGGCCTGGTCAACCGGCCGCAGGTGCTCTTTCTCGACGAGCCCACCACGGGGCTCGACCCGGGCAGCCGCGCGGAGCTGTGGGACCTGGTCCGGCGCATCCGTGCCGAGCACGGAACCACGGTGTTCCTGACCACCCATTACCTGGACGAAGCGGACGTGCTCGCCGACCGCATCGTGGTCGTGGACGCCGGCGCGATCGTCGCCGAAGGCACTCCCGCCGACCTCAAGAGCCGCTTCACCGGAGATCCCGCCGCGAGCCTCCAAGACGCCTTCCTGTCCATCACCGGCCGCGCCGCCACCAGCGACGAGCCCATCGCCATCTGAACCACCCGAAAGACTCGACAACCATGACTCTGCTCGGCGACACCTCCGTCATCTTCGGCCGCTACCTGCGCGCCACGCTCCGCTCCAAGACCAACCTGTTCTTCGGCATGCTGCAGCCGCTGCTGTTCCTGGCGCTGTTCGGGCCCCTGCTGACCCGGTTCGACCTCGGGATCGGCGGCTCGTCCTGGCAGGCGCTGGTGCCCGGCGTGCTGGTCCAGCTCGCCCTGCTCGGCGGCTCCTTCGTCGGCCTGGGCCTGCTGATGGACCGCAACCTCGGCGTGATCGACCGCATGCGGGTCACCCCCGTGCGCCCGCTTGCCCTGCTGCTGGGCCGCGTGCTGCGTGACGTCGTCCAACTGCTGACTCAGTCCGTCCTGCTCGTGCTCCTCGGCCTGGCCTTCGGGCTGCGTGCGCCGCTGGCCGGAATCGTGATCGGGCTGCTGTTCGTCGGCGTGCTCGCGGCCGCTCTGTCGGCGCTGTCGTACGGGCTGGCCATGAACGTCGCCACGCCGCCGGAGTTCGCCGCCATCGCGAACACGGCCGGCATGCCGCTCATGCTGCTGTCCGGCCTGCTGCTCCCGATGAGCCTCGCCCCCGGCTGGCTGGACGGCCTGTCGCGCGTGGTGCCCTTCCGCTACACCGTCGATGCAGTACGCGAGGCTTTCCTCGGCCACTACACCGACACCACCGTCATGATCGGCGCCGCCGTCACGCTCGTCCTGACCGCGCTCTGCCTGCTCGCGGGCGCCCGCCTGTTCCAGCGCCCAGGCGCCTGAACCGTGCTGTTATCGTCCATCGCATGACCGAACTGATCGCTCCCACGGAACGGCTGCATTCCTCGTGGCTCGCAGCGCGCGACGAGTGGCCGCCTGGTGCTCACCAGGACGGAGCCGGCTTGCGTCTGGTCGATGAGGATGACCTCGACAGTCCGGAAGTGTTCGCCTCATGGGTCGAGCGACTGCACCAGCAGTCAGACCCGTCGCTGCCTGTCGGCGAAGAACGCGTCCACGCCACCCACTGGTGGATCGTCGACGGCGAGACCTACCTCGGAGCCATCGACCTTCGGCACTATCTGAACGACTTTCTGCTGGAAGTCGGCGGACACATCGGCTACAGCATCCGGCCTTCCGCCAGAAGACAAGGACTGGCCACGTGGGCGCTTGGAGCGGTTCTGCGCAAAGCGCCGGGGCTCGGTCTGGACCGAGTCCTTCTCATCTGTGACGACAGCAACGTCGGTTCGGCCCGCGCCATCGAAAGAAACGGCGGTGTCCTGGAAGATGTGCGCAGCACCGAAATCGGGATCAAGCGCCGCTACTGGATCGCTCTCGATGACGATTCGTCGACGGCGGCGACGAGGACGGTCACCTCGTAGCGGACGGCAAGTTCGTCGTCCGCGCGGCCAAGGGAGTGGCGCTCGTTCGGGGGTAACAGCCTTACCTCCTTCGCTGCCGTCACCGTGCTTACCCTGGGGTTATGGGCCAGATCGACGTTCGTGCGGAAGTACGTGAGTTTCTCAGTTCGCGGCGGGCGCGGATCACTCCCGAGCAGGCGGGGCTGCCTGCCTACGGCGGCAACCGTCGTGTCCAGGGGCTGCGGCGGGAGGAGGTCGCGATGCTGGCCGGGGTCTCCATCGACTACTACGTCCGCATGGAGCGGGGGAACCTGTCCGGTGCCTCCGACAGTGTGCTGGACGCCCTGGCCCGCGCTCTGCAGCTGGACGAGGCCGAGCGGGAGCACCTGTTCACCCTGGCCCGGGCCGCCGGCCCGGGCCAGACCCGCCGCCGTACGCCGCCGGCCACGGTGCGGCCCGTGATCCAGCAGGTGCTGGATGCCATCACCGACGCGCCGGCCTGGGTACGCAACGGCCGCCACGACATCGTCGCCATGAACCGGCTGGCGCGCGCCCTGTACGCACCCGTTCTGGCTGATCCGCGCCGCCCGGCGAACACCACCCGCTTCATCTACCTCGACCCGGCCGCGCGCGCGTTCTTCGTCGACTGGGACCGCATCGCCAACGACGCCGCCGCCATGCTGCGGCTGGAGGCGGGCCGTAACCCGCACGACCGGGCGCTGATCGAGCTGGTCGGTGAGCTCTCGACCCGAAGCGAGATCTTCCGGCAGCGCTGGGCCTCCCACGACGTGCAGTTCCACCGCAGCGGCCGCAAACGGCTGCACCATCCGGTGGTCGGCCGGCTCGAGCTGGACTTCGAATCGATGGAGCTGCCCTCCGAGCCCGGCCTGACCCTCAACGTCTACACCGCCACCCCCGACAGCCCCGCCGCCGACGCGCTCAAGATGCTCGCCAGCTGGGCCGCCACCCAGGACCTCCTGACCTGACCGGCGCATCCCCGGCTGGGGGGTTCTGCCATTACCTGTAACGGCAGGCCCTGCCGCATGCCGGCACGCGGCTGTTTGATGGAGCGTGACAGGCCGCCTGGACCAGAAAGGTGATCATGAAGCACACCACACTGAGAGACCTGGACGTCTCCCGCATCGGCCTGGGCGCGATGGGCATGTCCTTCGGCTACACCGGCGCCGGCAGCGACGACGCCGAGTCCATCCGCACCATCCACCGCGCGCTCGAGCTGGGCGTCACCTTCCTCGACACCGCCGAGGTCTACGGCCCGTACGCCAACGAGGAGCTCGTCGGCAAGGCCCTGAAGGGCCGCCGCGACCTGGTCGTCGTGGCGACCAAGTTCGGCATGATCTCGCACACCGGCCGCGGCCCCGGCCGCCTCGACAGCAGCCCGGCCGGCATCCGCACCGCCGTGGAGGGCTCGCTCAAGCGCCTGGGCACGGAGTACATCGACCTGTACTACCAGCACCGCGTCGACCCGGACACCCCGATCGAGGACACCGTCGCCACCCTGGCCGAACTCGTGCAGCAGGGCAAGATCCGGCACATCGGCCTGTCCGAGGCCGGGCCGGAGACGATCCGCCGCGCCCACGCCGTGCACCCGGTCGCCGCCGTGCAGTCGGAGTACTCGCTGTGGACCCGGGACGTCGAGGAGCGGGTGCTGCCGGTGCTGCGCGAGCTGGGCATCGGCTTCGTGCCGTACTCGCCGCTCGGGCACGGCTTCCTCACCGGCGCGATCCGCTCGCCCGAGGAGTTCGACGACACCGACTGGCGCAGGACCAGCCCGCGCTTCATGGGCGAGAACTTCCGGCGCAACCTCGCCCTCGCCGACGAGGTGCAGGCCATCGCCGCCGAGGCGGGCCTCACCCCGGCGCAGGTCGCGCTGGCCTGGCTGCTGGCCAAGGGCGAGCACATCGCCCCCATCCCCGGCACCAAGCGGGTCGCCCGCGTCGAGGAGAACGTCGCCGCCGACGCCGTCGAACTGAGTGCCGAGCAGCTCGCCAAGCTCGACAACCTGCCCCCGGCCGCCGGCGAGGACCACAACGAGGAGCAGATGCGGATGATCCAACGCTGAGGACCGGCCGGCCTGGCGGGGTCGCCTCCTCGCCACCCGGACGCGGCCTCACGCCTGTGGACCGAGTGCCGTCCCGCCGGCCGACCCCGAGGCCCGGCTGGACGTCGTGATGGCCGCCTTCATCCAGCTCACCCTCGACTGGGAACCGCAACTGCGCACCTCGCTGCGCCTGTCCCTGCACCCCGACACCGGCCGGCCGCCTCTGCGCGGCGGGCGGGCCATCGGCTGGATCGGAGACGCCCTGACCCCGCTCGCCCACACCCACCCCGGCCTCGACCTGCACCGGCTGGCCGTGACCATACGCTCGGCCACCGGCATCGCGTCGCTGATCTGGCTCACCGACATCGCCGGACTCACCCGCCGGCAAGCGGCCGACACCATGCGCTGGTCGGCCCGCGCCCTGCTCACCGCGGCCCTCGACGAACACCGGCCTCGGGGCCAGGTCAGCGATCAGCGGATTCCCACCACACCAGATGGGCGGCCGCCTGCGCCACCGGCTCGATGATCTCCCACCCCTCGGCGATCAGACCGTCGTCGAGCCGCCAGATGTCGACGACCGCGATCCCCGGCTCCGCGCCGGGAAGCCAGCGCCGCGAGTGCATCACGACATGATCACCGTCGGCCAGCACGTGATGGATCTCGACCCGCATGTCGGCGAGCGGGACGAGCGCGGTGCGTACGGCGGCGAGCCATTCCGCCTTGGTCGACGAGGTCGAATCCGGCCGGTGATGGACGAAGTCATCGCTCAGCAACGGCGCCAGCGCTTCGACGTCGCCTGTTCCGACCAGTTCCGTCAGGGCGCGTTGGACGATGCTCTTGTTCTCTGCAGTCATGGAGGCAGTGTTTCCGCCGTCGCGACGGTTGTCGATGAACTCCCATTTCATGGCGTACGGCGCCACGAGGAGTAGCATCGGCGATCATGTACACGGTGGGGGAGCTGCTGCGGCAGTGGCGGCATCGCCGGCGGATCAGCCAACTCGATCTCGCGATCGCCGCCGACGTCTCAGCCCGTCACGTCAGCCTGGTGGAGACCGGCAAGTCGAAACCGAGCGCCGACATGGTCCTCCGGCTCGCGGATCAGCTCGGTGTGCCGCTGCGTGAGCGCAACCGGCTGTTGCTCGCCGCCGGCTTCGCACCCCGGTACGCCGAGCGGCCGCTCGACGGGGACACGCTGTCGGCGGCCTGGGGCGCGGTCGAAAGGGTGCTCCGCGCGCACGAGCCGTTCCCGGCGCTGGTCATCGATCGCCGGTGGAACATCGTGATGACCAATCGCGCTCTCGACCCGTTCCTCGCGGACGTCGCCCCCGAGCTGCTGAAGCCGCCGATCAACATGGTGCGGCTGGGACTGGACCCGCGCGGGCTCGCTCCACACATCGTCAATCTGGCCGAGGTGCGGGGGGTGCTCCGTACCCGCATCACGCGTCAGCTCGCCACTGCTCCCGACCCCGAGCTCACCGCGCTCTACGAGGAGCTGCTGGCGCCCTACTCCGACGACGCGAGCCACCCGATCGAGTCCGAGGTCGTGATCCCGATGATCTTCTGCTTCGGCGGGCGAGAAGTGCGGCTGTTCTCGACCACCACCACGTTCGGCACGCCGATGGACATCACGCTGGACGAGGTCGCGATCGAGTCGTACTACCCGGCGGACGAGGAGAGCGCCGCCTACTTCACCAAGCCCGACGCCGACGCCCGAGCCGGCGCGGTAATCACGCCGTGAAGGAGCCGGAGCCTCGGACATCCCGACCGGCGAGTGGCTGGGCTCAGCTTCCGGCGGGCACCGCCCCGCGCTCGCGAAGGAGCGCGGGGCGACGGAAGCCGGCGATGGACTCGCCGGCGTCGCAGGCTGGTGCGGGCAACGCTACGGCAGGGCGGGCACGGCCGGCGCGGTGTTGGTCCAGCCCGCCTCGAGCACGGTCTGGGTGGTGGTCTTGTTGAGGAACAGCTTGCCGTCGATCGTGCTCGTGTGGTTCTCGGACAGCAGAAGCATCGTGCTGGTGTCGACGATCAGATCGGTCTTGCTCGTGAACGTCTTGCCCGTCTGAACGGCATCCGGGCGCTCGATCGAGAGGGCCGCGCCGGCTCTGCCCATGCTGTCCTTGGTCTCTCCCCGCGAACGGACACCGGGCATCGTCAGCAAGAGCTGGTAGGCCGCGGCGCGGACGTTCTTGGGCGCCGGAAGCTGATAGAGCAGCCCCGGCAGCGCCCCGGTGACGTACGAGTCCACGTTGTTCTCCTTGACCCGTGAGACCCGCGCGGCCTCCGCCAGCCAGGACTTCAACGCGTTCGGGTCCGCGGGCAGTCGCTGGACCTCGTCGTACGTCAGCTGCTGGTCGGCCAGGAAGAACTTGTCGTTGTTGCCACGTACGGGCCCGACGTGGCCCTTGTCCGGCTCGGTCGACAGCTTCACGACCTGGCCGTCGGCCGTGCGGGTCCACTTGGCCGGCGAGCCGTCGCGGCGCCACGCCTTCCGGTCCGCCTCGCTCTTCGGGTACGCCCCCGCCTTCCGGTATCCGAACCAGGCCTTGCCGTCGGGTGCGGTCCATTCCTCGCTGAGATCCTGCTCCTCCACCCAGTAGCGATTCGCGCCGCTGCCCATTTGGCGGGGACTGGTGCGCTTGAACAGCACCCTCGTATGCCAGTAGGCGCCTTCCGGCGGAGCCGACGCGGCGGCCGCGAGCCGCGTCTCCGGTGCCTTCACGACGCTCGGCAGGCCCAGCAGGGCGGCGGTGCCCACGGCGGCCAGGCCGGCCCCTACGGCGATCAGCGGCCGGGCCGGTGCTGTCGCGAGCTTCATCTGTTTCCTCCAGAGGTCCGAAGTGATGTCCACCAATACGCCTGGGCGCCTCACAAGGTTGCCTGCGGCACTCGGGCAACTGTTGGAGGATCCAAGGCGTATTAGGAGGCGTGAAACGGGACAGACACACGTGAGCGGCGCGGAGCACGACTTCGGCGCATTCGTGGCCGCAAGGGCCACGACCCTGCTGCGGGTCGCCTATCTCGCCTGCGGGAACGAGGCGGAGGCGGAGGACCTGCTGCAGACAGCGCTGGAGCGTACCTACAGGAACTGGGACAGGGTGCGGCACGACAGCCCCGAGCCCTATGTGCGCCGCGTCATCATCAACACCGCCATCAGCCGGGCCCGCCGCCGGGCGATCCTGAGCATCATCCCGATGCGCATCCTGCCGGAGAGGGCGGCGCGCTCGACCGACGTCGATCTGCGCCACCTGCTCATGGACGCGCTGCGCGACCTGCCTCCCCGGCAGCGCGCCGTGGTCGTCCTGCGGTACTGGGAGGACCTCAGCGAGGCGCAGACCGCGGAGGTGCTCGGCTGCACGGTCGGCACGGTGAAGAGCCAGACGTCGAAGGCCATGGCCAAGCTGCGTGCAGCGCTCGGCGAGACATCCGTGGAAGGAGTGATCGGCAATGCCCACGCTTGAGGAAAGGCTCCGCCAGGTCATGGCGGACGAGACCGCGCGGCTGCACGCCGCGCCGGACCTGGTGGACCGGGTCGTCCGGTCCACCAGGCGGAAGAGGACGCGGGGCAGGGTCGCGGCCCTGGCCACGTCGGTGGCCGTCATCGCGGCAGGCCCCCTCTACCTGACAGCGGCCCCGGGCGCCATGCAGACGCCCACCGTCTCGGAGACGCCGGCCGTCTCCGAGACACCGGATCCGCCCGCCATCGACGACACCCCGCCTGTGCCGTCCGATCCCCCCAGCCTCGGGGACCTGGGCGACGGGAAGACGCTCAAGCACGTCAAGGTGGGTTACCTGCCCGAGGGCCTGAAGTGGTCCCACTGGTCGGTGGACTACGGCGACAGCTACTCGACCTCGTGGAACTTCGACGGCGACAAGAACGGCTTCTACTGCGTGCAGATCTTCGTGTACGAGGGTGAGGCCGTCCAGCAGGTCGACGAGCGCGTGCAGGCGCATCGCGACGAGGGGGAGGGCGAAGAGGTGACCGTCGGCGACCGGACCGGCTACGCGGTCATCGCGAACGTCGGCGAGGACGGCATGGCGGGCACCCCCACGCTCATCCTGAACATGGGGGAGCAGCGGCGGGCCGAGATCATGTTCAGCCCTGCGTACGTGAAGAAATTCCCCAACGCCAAGGCCGTCGAACGCGAGCTCACCAAGATCGCCGAAGGGCTCACCGCCGACAACTAGGACCTTCTGCCTGCTCACTCTGTGACATATCCATCACGATGGGTAACAACACTGCGGGCATCCAGTGCTGTCGCGCGAGTGGTAGATCGGGCCGGCTGGGCGTCGGGGGCCGTCCAGCCGGTCCGATCTACGAGGGGAGATCTGATGAAGGGGTACGACGTCGAGGGGCCGGCGCTCGAACTCGGCGCCCTGGTGCGTGAGGACGGCACCGCCGACCCCTCCGAACAGATCCGGATCGGCCTGAGCACGCTGAACCGGCACGGACTGGTGGCGGGGGCCACCGGAACGGGCAAGACGAAGACCCTTCAGCTCATGGCGGAGCAGCTCGCGGCCCAGGGCGTGCCGGTGTTCCTCGCCGACATCAAGGGCGACCTGTCGGGGCTGGCCTCGCCGGGCACGGCCGCCGATCGCGTCACCCGGCGTGCCGCCGAGGTCGGCCAGGCATGGCAGCCCGCGGCCTGTCCGGTGGAGTTCCTCTCCCTGGGCGGTCTGGGGGCCGGGGTTCCGATCCGCGCCACCATGACCGCCTTCGGGCCGACCCTGCTCGCCAAGGTCCTCGGGCTCAACGAGACGCAGGAGTCGTCGCTCGGACTGATCTTCTACTTCGCCGACAAGAACGGAATGCCGCTGCTGGACCTCAAGGACCTGATCGCGGTCATCCAGTATCTGACCGCCACACCTGAGGCGCTGAGCGGCATCGGCGGGCTGTCGGCGGCGACGGCGGGGGTCATCCTCCGGACGTTGACCAACTTCGAGGCGCAGGGGGCGGAGGCGTTCTTCGGCGAGCCGGAGTTCGACGTGCGCGACCTGCTCCGGGTGACGCCCGACGGCCACGGGATGATCTCCATCCTCGAGCTGCCCGCCGTGCAGGACCGGCCGCAGCTCTTCTCCACCTTCCTGATGTGGCTGCTCGCCGACCTCTTCCACGTGCTGCCCGAGGTGGGCGATGTCGACAAGCCGAAGCTCGTGTTCTTCTTCGACGAGGCGCATCTGCTGTTCGACGACGCGTCCAAGGCGTTCCTGCAGTCGATCACCCAGACCGTGCGGCTGATCCGGTCGAAGGGGGTGGGCGTGTTCTTCGTCACCCAGACGCCGAAGGACGTGCCGGGCGACGTGCTGGCCCAGCTCGGCGCGCGCGTTCAGCACGCCCTGCGCGCCTTCACCCCCCAGGACGCCAAGGCGCTCAAGGCCACCGTGTCGACCTTCCCCGAGTCCGCGTACGACCTGGAACGGCTGCTGACCGAACTCGGCACCGGCGAGGCCGTCGTCACGGTCCTGTCGGAGACGGGCGCGCCGACCCCGGTGGCCTGGACGCGCCTGCGCGCCCCTCAGACGCTCATGGCGCCGTCGAGCCCGGACGTGGTCCAGAGCGTCATCGGCGCCTCGCCGCTTCAGCAGAAGTACGGCACGGCGGTCGACCGCGAGTCGGCGTACGAGATTCTCTCCACGAAACTGTCCGACCAGCAGCGCCCTGAGACTCCCGCCGGCCCCGCTCCGGAGGCGCCGCGCGGGCCGGAGAGGCCCAGGGAGCGGGAGCCCGAACCGAAGCAGTCCGTGCTGGAGAGCGTGCTGGAGTCCAAGGAGTTCCGCTCGATGGCGCGGTCGGCGGCATCCGCTCTCGGCCGGGAGATCACCCGGTCCATCTTCGGCACCGCCCGCCGCGGGCGCCGCTGAGGCCACGCCGTCGGAGACCGCTACGCGATGTCGATGCCGGCCGTGCGCAGATGCGCCTCGACCAACTCGTCCAGCCGGGCCCAGGCCGGCTTCTGCTCTTGTCCGTGGTCTCTGAGCAGGCTGTATCGGATCGCGGCGTCGGTGCGGGCCTGGAGTCCGGCCGGGACGGGCAGCAGCGCGGGATGGGCGAGATAGTAGCCGGCCATGGCTGTGGCGAGTTCGTCGACCCGCGGGTCGTCCGGCTCCCACTCGGCGGCACGCCACATGCGCTTGATCAAGGAGACGTACCGAGGGTCGTCAAGGGCGCGCTCGACCTTGGCGACATAGTCGTCGAAGCCCTCCGGCACCAGTGCCCTGATCAGCACCAGGCCCTCGCGGGCCATCGTCACGTCGTCCGGGGTGAACCCGAGATCGGCGGCCACCCTGTCCAGCTTCGCGAGAACGCGGTCGGGCAGTAGGGCCCGGTCGCCGGTGGCGAGGCGGTGCAGCATGTCACGCCGCGCGATCAGATCGTCGATCCGATCATTGAGGCGCCGTTCGACGTCGACGAGTGCGGCACGGACGTGCGCCTCGAACGAGGCGGCCGCGGCCTCGATCGGCACCATGCCGGTCCAGGGGGAGGTCAAGGAGGTCACCCGTTCAGCGTGCAGCCTGACCTAAGGTCAAGGTCAATCCCCACGCGCAGCCCGGTGAATCAGCCCTGTCGTACCTTCAAGAAGTTGATCTACTTTGTAAAGGCGGCGGCGTAAACCGACGTCCAGGGACTCGGCGCGGGCCGACGGCGCGATGTCGACCCGGACCCGATAACTGGCGTCAGCCGTAGTAGTCGCGGATTTCCCAGAAGCGGGAGGGGTGGCCGTCGCAGGTGTACTGGACGGCCTCGATGTTGTTCTCGGTGCTGACGCCGCCGGCGATGGTCAGGCACTTGCCGGTCTGGACGTTCCGGAATTCGAGGTATTGGCCGACGCGATTCCCGAGCGCCCAGTAGCGCGAGGGGTGGGTGTCGCAGGTGTACTGGAGGGCGACGACGTTGTTCTCGGTGCTGACGCCGCCGGCGATGGTGAGACACTTGCCGGTCTGGCGGTTCCTGACCTGCAGGTACGCGCTGGAGTAGCCCCAGACGTCCCAGCGGCGGGAGGGGTGACTGTCGCAGGTGTACTGGACGGCGTGGACGTTGTTCTCGGTGCTGACGCCGCCGGCGATGGTCAGGCACTTGCCGGTCTGCCGGTTCACGAGCTGGACGTTCGAGGCGGCCCAGACGGCCGTGGACGACGGCGCGGCCGATGCCGGGGGGACGGCGGTCGCGCCGAGGGCGAGGAGGGCGGCGGTGACGGCTGCCGCGCGGAGGCCGGTCGAGCGAAGAATGTGTGCTCTCATGTGACCCAGCGTGCGGGTGTGGGGCCGGTATGGCTTGAGTAGCTCGTACTCAATGTGTGCGGGTGAGCGGGGTCCAGTGTGTTGCTGCGGCCGTGACCACGACCAAGTGCCGGCGCAGGTGGCAGCCGGATCAGACGATCGCCTCGATCACGGTCACCACACCTCCGGCCGCCAGCCCGGCGACCAGGATCCGGACCGCTGGCAGGAGAGCCTGCGTACGTACTGCCGGGATCTGCGCGCCTGGTACCGCACGCACCCGGGCCTGCTCGCCCTCGCCCGCGCCGAGGACCTGACCGCCCTGGCCTCACCGGAGCTGCTGCGCATCGACGACGCGGTGGTGGGGTTCTTCCTGCGCATCGGGCTGTCCCCGCACGACGCCCATCGCGCATGGGCGATCACCGTGCTGCAGGTGGCCGGGTTCGCCGAGGTCTGGGACGCCTGGCACGACCGGCAGCCCGCCGGAGCGGACCCGGCCGGCTGGACGGGGCTGCCGCCGATCCCCCTCGGAGGGCTGCCGCACCTGGCCAGGGTCGCCGAACACTCGGTCTCGACGGAGCCGGGCCTGCTGTTCGAGTCCGTGCTGGACATGCTGGTCGCGGGCATTGAGGCGATGCTGTAGGCGCGGCTCAACGGCGGTGACGCGCCGGCTCAGGACTTCGGCATGACCCCCCATAGTGCCCTGAGAAGCGGACACTGCCTGTCCGCTTTGCCTGCGAATGTGGTCGCGTGCCAGTCGACGACAGCGACCCGAAGGACCCGAACGCCGTGACCACCACTACGCCTTCTCAACCCTCGACGCCGCGTGGCGACCTGGGTGCCGCGCTCCGCCCTGACCGACACCGTCCGCGGGCCCAGCGACGAGCAACTCGGCGAGCGCAGTGGGGCATGAGCCGATGACCGTTCTCAACACCCGGGCGCTCAACCGCGCGACGCTCGCCCGGCAGTTGCTGCTCGATCGCGCCGACGTACCGGTCCTCGACGCCGTCGCGCACCTGTGCGGCCTGCAGGCCCAGGAACCGCAGGAACCGTTCGTCGGGCTCTGGTCGCGGCTGCGCACGTTCGACCCGGCGGTGCTCTCGGACCTGCTGATCCGGCGGAGCGTGGTGCGTACCCACCTCATGCGCCGCACCGTCCACCTCCTCGCCGCCGACGACGCCCTCGCCTGGCGGGCCCGCCATGACGCCATGCTGCGCCAACGCGTACTCGGGACCTATCGCCGCGAGCTCGCCGGGATAGATCTCGACGAGCTCGCCGCGGCAGGCCGGGCGGTGATGGCCGATGACGAGCCGCGCTCGATGACCGAGCTCGCGCGGGCGCTTGCCGAGCGCTGGCCGTCGCCGGGGCCGCGGGCGCTGGGGGAGATGCTGATCGCCGCCCTCGTCCCTGTGGCGCAGCTGCCCCCGCGCGGGCTCTGGCGCACCAGGGCGGGGGTGCGCAACGTCCTGCTCTCCTCCTGGCTGGGTCGCGAGATCGACCCTCCGTCCCAGGACGGCTCCGATCCGGTCGGTGAAACGCTGGTACGGCGCTATCTGGCCGCATTCGGCCCGGCCGCCACGGCCGACGTGCGCGCCTGGTGCGGCCTCGCCGGACTGCCGGTCGCGGTCGCCGCGGTACGCGAGGAGCTGGTCACCTTCCGGGACGAGCGAGGCCGGGAACTGCTGGACCTCCCCGACGCCCCGCGCCCCGACCCTGACACACCCGCCCCGGTGCGGTTCCTGCCGGCGTTCGACAACGCGCTCCTCGGTTACCACGACCGTAGCCGGATCGTCGACGACGCCCACCGCGGCCTGTCGGTCGCCGGAGCTCGCGTCGTCCTGGTCGACGGCCGGGTCGCCGCGACCTGGAGCGTCGAGGCCGGCACCGTGATCGTCAGCCCGCTGCGCCGCTTCTCCCGAGACGACCGCGCCACCGTGGCCGAGGAGGGGCGGGCGCTGGCGTCGTTCCTCTCCGACAACGACAGCGACCGCGTACAGATCGCCGCGTCTCCCCAGTGAGCGACACGTAAGCCCGCATGGTCACCGCAACCCCTACGCGGGCCGCACGCCGTTGACGGCGAGGTCGAGCAGCCGGTCGGCTTGATCGGCGGCGTCGGGTTCGTGCTCGGTGGCCAGGGAGATGGCGTTGACGAGCTTGAGCAGCTCGATGATCGAGATGTCAGGGCGTACGGCGCCCGCCTGGCAGGCACGGTCCAGGAGTTCCTGCCCGGCGTTCACGATCAGGTCGTGGCACGTGTCGCCCAGCGCGGGGTCGCCGTCCTGGGCGCCATGGATCAGCGAGGAGGCCAGGCCCCGGTTGGACGAGGCATGCCTGGCGACGGCGCGGAGCCAGGTAATCAGGGCTTGACCAGGCTCAGGGTCGGTCGCCAGGTCGTGGGCGGTGGCGCACAGGGCTTCGACCTTGTCGCGGAAGACCGCCTCCAGCAGCCTCTGCCGGGAGGGGAAGTGCCGGTGCAGCGTGGCCGAGCCGACGCCGGCGCGCCGGGCGATCTCCTCCAGGGACGCGTCCGCCCCCTGCTCGGCGATGGCCGCGGTGGCGGCGGCGAGGATCCGGTCGTAGTTGCGGCGGGCGTCCGCGCGCCTCGGCCGTGCGGGCGGCATCGGCGTACGGCTGTCGTGCGGCATGCGGTCTCCGGCGGGCTTGCGAAAACGGGGTGGCCCTCCATATCGTACTCAACCGTAACCGGAGGGGCACCCCACTTATCGGGGTGGCTGCTCCCTGCTCGACTCTCTGGAGACCCAGCGTGAACATCACGGAAGACAAGACCATCGTCGTTGTGGGAGCGACCGGATTGCAGGGCCGTGCCGTGACCGCGCGGCTGCTCGCAGCCGGCCGGCCGGTGCGAGCGGTGACCCGCGATCCAGGCACCGCCCACGCCCGGGCCCTGGCGCGGGCCGGAGCGCAGCTCGCGCAGGCCGAGATGGACGACGTCGCCTCGCTGATCGCCGTGGCCGAAGGCGCCTACGGCATGTTCAGCGTCCAGCCCACCGTCGGCTCCCCGGGCACCCCGGCGGGCTTCTCCGCCGAGGACGAGGTCCGCTGGGGGTGCAACGTCGCCGACGCCGCCCATGCCGCGAAGGTGCGGCACCTGGTCTACGCCTCGGTCGCCGGCGCGGGTCGCCACAACACCGAGAAGCTGCCGCAGAACGTGGTCAGCAAGTGGCGGATCGAACAGCACATCACCCGGCTGGGCCTGCCCGCGACGTTCCTGCGGCCGGTCTCCTTCATGGAGAACTACACCGGCGCCTACCACCTGCACGACGGCGCCGTGGCCACCGCGTTCGCCGCCGACGTGCCGCAGCAGATCATGGCCGTCGACGACGTCGGCCACTTCGCCGCCCTGGCCTTCGCCCGGCCGCAGGAGTGGATCGGCCGCGCGGTGGACCTGGCCGGGGACGAGCTGACCCCCGTACAGATCGCCGCCGCCATCTCCGAGGCGGTCGGGCGGCGGCTGCCGTACGTCCGGATCCCGCTCGAGGTGATCGCCGAGGCCGGCGAGGAGTTCGCCTTCGCCTACAGCTGGCTCAACGGGCCAGGCTGGCGGGCCGACGTCTCCTTCACCCGCGCGCTCCATCCCGGAGTGATGGATCTGCGCACCTGGTTGGCCCGCTCCGGCGCGGCCGAGATCACCGCATTCCTGGCCACCCAGGACGCCGCCGGGCAGGTCCGATGAGCAGCTGGAACATCGACCTCGGGCAGGTCCGATGAGCAGCCGGAACATCGACCTCGGGCAGGTCGGCATCTGGGCGGGCGAGCTGGACCGCTACCCTGCCGCCGTCGTCCGCGAGGCGGTAGCGGCCGTCGAAGACCTCGGCTATCCGGCTCTGTGGTTCCCCGAGACGACCGGCCGCGAAGCCATGGCGCAGGCGGCCTGGCTGCTGTCGGCCACCCGGCGAACCGTCATCGCCACCGGCGCCGCCGGCATCTACGCCCGGGACGCGGTCAGCGCCGCCGCCGCACAGCGCACCCTGGACGAGGCGTTCCCCGGGCGTTTCCTGCTGGGGCTCGGGGTGAGTCACCCCGCTCTGGTCACCGACGTACGCGGCCACCGCTTCGGTCCGCCGCTGGCGACCATGCGCGCCTACCTGGACGCGATGGACGCCGCTCCCTTCGGGCCGCCCTCGTTCCGTCAGGCGCCGCCGCGGCTGCTGGCCGCGCTGGGTCCGAAGATGCTCACCCTCGCCGGCGAACGAGCCTCGGGCGCCCATCCGCTCGGCATGCCGGTCGAGCACACCCGCCAGGCCAGGAAACTGCTCGGACCGCAGGCACTGCTGGCCGTCACCCAGCTCGTCGTCCTGGACCCGTCCCGCTCGCGCTCGGCCGACCTGGCCCGCGCGCACGCGGCGGCGGCCCTGCCCAACCGGCTCACGCTGCTGCGGGCCCTGGGCTTCGACCACCCCGAGTCCCTCGACGACCGGCTGGTCGAGGCGCTGGTGGCCACCGGCGACACCGACGACATCGCGCGCCGGGTCCGCGACCACCTCGACGCCGGCGCGGACCACGTCAGTCTCCACGTGCTCACCTCGACCCCCGAACATCCGCCGGTGCACCAGTGGAGCCGGCTCGCCGCGCGACTCCGGTGAACCGGCCCGTCAGGCCCCGACGTCGATGACCGGTTTCGCTGCCACGGCCATCAGGTGAGCGCTGATCCCCAGCATGGCCGGCTCGGACTCGGTCAGCCGGATCACCCGCATGAGCTGCTCCGGCTCTCGCAGCAGCTCCTCGAGGTTGCCGAGCGGGCCCGCGAACCCCTCCACGGCCAGGAGACGTTCGTGGACGAAGCCGGCCCGTTCCACTTCCGGTCCCACTTCTTCTATCCGGTGGAAATACGCCCAGAACACCTCATCGGGCCTGTCCGGGGTGTTGCTCTGCCCCGTACGCAGATTCAGCTCGAACGTGTCCCAGATACCACGATCACCCAGAAGACCCCGGGTGGTCGCGTCGATGATCCACGCGTAGCGGCTGATGACCTCGGCCAGTAACCGGCCTCCGGGCCGCAGCACCCGGAAGGCCTCGCGCAGCGCCGACTGCCGGTCGGCGGCGTCGGCAAGGTGATAGAGCGGGCCCATCAGCAGCACCGCGTCAAAACTCGCGTCGGGGAGCGGAAGGCTGCGAGCGTCTCCGAGATGACAGGGGAAGCCGGCAGCGACAGCGGAGGCTTGTTCGATGTGCTTCGGCACCGGATCGACCAGCACCACGTCGTAGCCGAGCCCGGCCAGATGCGACGCGTGCGTGCCGGGCCCGCCTCCGATGTCGGCGACCTGTCCGCTTCCTGGAAGGAACCGTTCGAAGATGTCCCAGGTGCGGCGTCGAGTGAGTTCGCCACGGGCGGTAGACCAGAGTCGACCGGCCTCGTCCTTCAGCGTGTAGTGCCGAAGCACTCTTTCGACGTCTTTTGTCACGACAGAAAGGCCCCCTCGCGTGCGGGATTAACTTATTGTCCTGATCTCGTGATCTCTCTGGACAAAACATGATCTATAGTTAAAGATCACCTTTATCTGGTATTCCAGCCAAACACCAGAGGATGGTGATGGACATGTTCAGATCAGTCCAGACACTCTCGGACAAACTCCTCGAAACCCTCCTCCCCAAGGCCAAGGCCGATGCGGCCAGCTGCAGCCGGTGCTCGATCGACTGTCAGTGGTTCTGCTGCACCATGGGGGCTCGGGTCGTCTGGCGGCGGTGCTGCAACTGCTCGTGCGTGACTCTGAGCGACTGCTAGGACCTCCCGGATGGAGTACGTCGTCGTCGCGCTGTGCCTGCTCGGTGCGCTGGTGCTGCTCAATCTGCTGCTGACCCTCGGGCTCGTACGCAGAATGCGCCACCAGGATGAACTCATCGCCGAGACGCGCCACAAGGGTCAGCACCGGTCACCGAGCGGGCTGCCGAACGATGTGCCGGTGCCGGAGTTCGCGACGGTCACCGTCGAGGGCCAGGACCTCACCCGATCCTGGCTGACGGACGGGACCACCGCGGTCGGTTTCATCGCCGGTGATTGCCCTTCCTGCGAGGCGCAGCTGCACGCGTTCGTGGACCTTCTCAAACAACGCAGAAAGGAGGAGAACAAGTCGCTGGTCGTGCTGGTGGAAGTGCCGGGCATGCTGCCCGAGACCGAGAAGGAATTGGTCGGCACGTTCGACGGCCTGGCGACGATGACCAAGGAATCGCTGGGCGGCACGCTCCAAACGGCATTCCGGGTCAGAGCTTATCCAGCCTTCTTCCTGATAGACGCAGAGGGCGTCGTCGTCTCTTCAGGCAATACGCCGGACATACTCCTCGACGGGGATCCGGCAAGGCCGTAAGCGGGTGAGTCTGCCACCTGAAACAATGGATGACGTCCCTGTTCGCGCGCGAGTGAGGGCTGCGCTCGGCATTCTGTGGCGTGCGCACCCCTGGGCGGCACTCGCGAGCGTCTCCAGCACGGTTTTTCTCGGCATGACGCCGGTGGCCGGGGCGTGGCTCACCAAGACCGTGATCGACGAATCGGCCGGGGGCGGCTCGGCCGGGACGCCGGTGCTCCTGGCGCTGATGCTGGGCATCGGTGCCGTCTTCCTGGTCGGCCAGCTGACCCAGAACGGCGTCGTCTACCTCCAGACGGAGCTCGTCCGGAGGATCGAATTCCTCGTGCAGGACCGGCTCTTCGCAAAGCTGAACCAGCTGCACGGGCTGCAGCCGTTCGAGCAGCCCGAATTCCATGACCGGATCGAGCTGGCACAGCAGGCGGGTCAGGTCGCCCCGCGGCAGATGGTGGAGGTCGCGGCCAGGGTCATTCAGGGCGTCGTGTCGCTGCTGGGATTTCTTGCGGCCCTGTTCGCGGTCAGCCCGGGAGTGGCCGCGCTGGCGTGTGTGGCCGCCGTTCCCCAACTGGTCGCCGAACTCCGGCTCGCGAAGCAACGAGTCTCGCTCGAGGTCACGATCAGTCCGACGGAGCGCCGCCGCTTCTTCTACAGCCGGCTGCAGAGTGAGCCCCAGGCCGCCAAGGAACTGCGCCTGTTCGGCCTCGGCGACTTCTTCCGTTCGCGCATGCTCTCCGAACTGCGCACGATCCACCTCGCCGAGCGCCGGTTGGACAAGCGGGCGCTGCGGGTCCAGTCGATGCTGGACGTGGGCTCGACGATCGTGATGACGTGCGCCCTCGCGCTCGCCGGCTGGCAGGTCGCCCAGGGGATCATCAGCCCCGGCGGCATCGCGGTCTTCGTCGTCGGACTGCCGGCCGTGGCATCCTCCGTCTCCACGCTGACGATCGCGATCGGCCACGCCTCAGAGGCACTGCTGATGGTGGGCCACTATCACGCGCTGGCCGAGGCGACACCCGATCCGGTCCGCGCGAAGCCGGAACGCCCGGCACCGCCGCTGCGGGAAGCGATCGTCTTCCACGACGTCTGGTTCCGCTACGCGGACGATCTCCCATGGGTCCTGCGCGGTGTCACCATGGAGATCCCGCGCGGCCGGTCGATGGGCCTGGTGGGGCTCAACGGAGCCGGCAAGAGCACCATCGTCAAACTGCTCGCCCGGCTGTACGAGCCGAGCAAGGGCGCCATCACCTGGGACGGAATCGACCTGCGCGAGATCGACCCCGCATCGCTGCGCCGCCGGATGGGCGCCGTGTTCCAGGATTACATGGCCTACGACATGACCGCGTCGGAGAACATCGGCATCGGCGACCTCGCGCTGATGGACGATCCCCCTGCCGTCGAAGGCGCGGCCGAGAAGGCGGGGATCGACGGGGCCATCCGCCGCCTGCCGCGGGGCTTCCGGACGATGCTCAGCAAGCTGCACTTCGGCGGGGAAGACGAGCAGTCAGGCGTCCAACTTTCGGGTGGCCAGTGGCAGCGGCTGGCGCTGGCACGGATGCTGATGCGCGCGGACCGCGACCTGCTGACCCTCGACGAGCCCAGCGCGGGACTCGACGCCGAGGCGGAGGAGCACGTTCACCGGACGATCCACGAACAGACCGCGGGCACGACCCGCTTGCTGATCTCCCACCGGCTCAACGCGGTCCGGATGGCCGACCAGATCGTCGTTGTCGATGACGGGCGGATCATCGAAAGAGGCAGCCACGACAGCCTCATGCGGGAGAACGGCCGATACGCCGAACTCTTCCGTTCGCAGGCCGCGGGTTATCAGGACGCGCCGACCCCTGAACCGGGTTGACGGGTTATTTCGCAGGCAGAGAATCGCCGCCGGCGCGATCGCCCGTGTCCGGGGCGGAGCCGAGGCGGCGGACCATGACGCCCTGCAGCCATTCCGCCGACAGATAGCCGTAGTCGCGGGAGTCGGTCGACTCGGCCGGGTTGTCGCCGAGGACCACGAGCTGGCCGCCGGGCACCGCGCTCTCCGCGGAACAGGGCAGGTGGAGGCCGTTCTCCTTCGGCACGGGATCACCGGGTGCCGCGAGCACCCGCTTGACGATCCACCTGCCGGCCGTCCTGTTGCCGAACACCACGATGTGGCCGCGCTTGACGGCGGATATCGGGACGCGGCGGACCAGCAGCCGGTCACCTGCCCGCAGCGTCGGCTCCATGCTCCGGCCGGACACCGTGACGACAACGTACGTCCGCCGCAGATGGCCAAGCCACATCAGTGCCACAATGACCAGCGCGCCGATCCCGCAGCCGATCAGGACACCACTCGCCATTGCCGGACCTCCGGGGTCACCTGGACAGAGCGTAGCAAAAAGCTCCTTGGTCGAACGGCGCCCGATGATGAACCTTGATATTCCCTACGCCGACGCCAAGACTCCACACATGAATGAGGAACAGGAGGTCATCGATGCGGCTCTGGAGCGGGCGGACGCCCTGGCCGCAGGAGATCCTGATCGGCTACGCCGGTCGCGGTGCTGCGCTGCGTGGTGGTCGACGACGTCGTCACCGGCGAAGGCGTCCGTTCGGCACGCCGGATGCCGATGACCCAGACCTGGGTCAAGGAAGAGGGCCGCTGGCTATGTCTGGCCGGCCATGCCGGCCCGCGCCTCGAAGGATGAGATTCCCTACGATGCGGTGATGGGCGATACGGAGGAGAGGGTGATGGCGGGCAGGGCAGCGCGGGCCGACCGGGGGAGCGCGACGCGGGAGGTGATCCTGGCCACCGCGGAGCGGTTGTTCGCCGAGCACGGTGTGCATGCGGTCTCCAACCGCCAGATCAGTGAGGCCGCGGGTCAGGGCAACAGCGCCGCGGTGGGCTACCACTTCGGCACGAAGGCCGACCTGGTGCGCGCGATCGCGCGCAAACACGCCGATGAGATGGAACAGCTACGCGTGTGGATGGTCGCCGACGTCGCCGGCTCCACGGACCTGCGCGACTGGGTGGCCTGCCTGGTGCGCCCGTTCACCCGGCACCTGGAGGCCCAGGGCAGCCCCACCTGGTACGCCCGCTTCCGCGCCCAGGTGATGGCCGATCCGGCGCTCTTTCAGATCACGGTCGAGGAATCGCTGCCCTCGCCCTCGGTGCGGCTGCTCGTGGACGGCATGAACCGGTGCCTGACCCACCTCCCGGCCCCCGTGCGTGAGGAACGCGGGACCATGGCGCGTCATGTGATCGTGCAGATGTGCGTCGAGCGGGAACGCGCCCTCGCCGAGGGCGCTCCCACCCCCCAGCCGAGCTGGGACGACCTCGCCACCAGCCTGATCGACGCGATCGTCGGACTGTGGCAGGCCCCCGTGACGCCTCGCTCATGACCACGCTGCTGGAGAGGCTGGACGGGTGATCGTACCCGCCCAGCGAGGCGTACCCGCCCAGCGAGGCGTGCCCGCCGGGACGAGGGTTCAGCCATGGGCCTTTCCCGTTCGGGGAGTGCGGGGGATGGGTCGAATCGATTCGGCGAATCGATTCGATCGGACCATAGGCGTCTTCCGGAGCGGCGGTCAAGGGGGCGTAGGGCGGGTCAGGCGCGCGGCCGGGCGGGCCCCGTCGTGCTGCGGAGTGAGATGGGCGGCGCGACCAGGAGGTGACGGTGCGGCGTTTCCGGGTCGGAGATGCGCTGGATGAGCAGTTCGACGGCGCTCGCGCCCAGTTCGTCGGCGGGGACGTCGGCGGCGGTGAGCGGCGGGTGCAGGTTCTCGGCCCAGTGCTGGGCGGCGACACCGGCGATGGAGAAGTCGCGGGGCACGCTCAGGCCCGCCTCGGCCAGCGCGCGGTACATGCCGGCGACGGCGGCCTCGTTGATGGTGGCGATGGCGGTCAGCTCCGGGTGCTGGGCGAGAAGCTGCCCGAGGCAGGACTGCCCGGCCTGGGCGTCGTCGGCGCAGCAGACGTGCACGCCGTGCAGGCCGCGTTCGGCGATGGCGCGGTCGAACCCGGCCTGCGCGCGGTGGCCGGGGCCGTAGCCGGCGGCGACCAGTTCGGCGTTGCGGTTGACCAGCGCCAGGTGCCGGTGGCCGAGATCGGCGAGGTGGTGGACGCACTTGGCGATGAGCGTCTCGTAGTCGATGTCCACCCACGACATGTCCTCCGGGTGGCCGGTACGGCCGATGCCGACGAACGGCAGGCCGCTCTGCAGCAGCCGGGCGACCCGGTCGTCCTCCAGCCGGATCTCCATGAGGACGACGCCGTCCACGCGCCGGCCGGTGACGACGCGCTCGAAGGAACGGTCGTGCTCGCCGCCCGAGGGCGACAGCAGGACGTCGAGGTCGGCGCGGGCGGCGGCGTCGACGACGCTGGCCACGAAGCCGAGCTGCATGTCGGTCAGGCGCCGGCCGGCCGGCGGTATGACCAGACCGATCGTGCGGGTGCGGCCCTCCTTCAGCGCACGGGCTGAGGCGTTGGGCCGGTAGTCCAGCTCGTCGATGACCGCCTGGATGCGGCTCTTGGTCGCCTCCGACACCGGGCGCTTGCCGGTGAGCGCGTACGAGACGGTGCTGCGCGACACGCCCGCCCGCTTGGCGATCTCTCCGATGTTCACCCGTGCTCCTCCGATCCGCCGGTCGCCGACCATCGTAGGTCGAATCGGTTCCTGACGTGGACTCCGCCCGATTCATGGCCAGGGTATGCCGCCCGGCGGACGAATTCCGCGACCCCTCGGCATTGACTTCGGCGGCACAGCAGGCCTATGTTCGGGCGAACCGATTCGACGAACCGATTCGACATCGTTCGGAAACAGCCGCGTAACGCCTGTCAGCGGAGGTCAGCCCAATGAGATCAGCGGCAAGGAGCCGGCGTGCGGCCGGCGCGAGTCTGGCGGTTCTGGCCGCCGTGGGCGGGCTGGTCGCCTGCTCGTCATCGTCCGGCAGCGGCGACGGCGGCAGCGGCGGCGGCTCGACGAGCGCGAGCCAGGCCGCCGGGAGCGGGACGTACACGGTCTGGGACCCGTACCCGCAGTACGACAAGAGCTCGGAGTGGGTGAAGCTGCTGGAGAAGTGCGGCACCGACGCCGGGGTGAAGGTCGAGCGGACCGGTTACGACACCAGCGACCTGACGAACAAGGCGCTGCTGGCGGCCCAGCAGGGCAACTCGCCGGACGTGCTGATCGTGGACAATCCGGTGGTCTCCACCCTGGCGGAGGCCGGGGTGCTCACCACCACGGAGGAGAACAAGCTCGACGTCTCCGCGATCGCGCCGAACCTGCTGGCGGCCGGCCAGAGCGGCGGCAAGACGTACGGCGTCCCGATCGGCGCCAACACCCTCGCCCTCTACTACAACAAGGAGGTCCTGAAGAAGGCCGGGGTGGACATCGCCTCGGTGAAGGACTGGGCCTCGCTGACAGCCGCGCTGGAGAAGGTGAAGGCGGCCGGCAAGAAGGGCATCACCTTCTCGGCGATCGGCACCGAGGAGGGCAGCTTCCAGTTCCTGCCCTGGTTCTGGGGCTCCGGCGCGAACCTCACCAAGCTCGACTCGCCCGAGGGCGTCTCGGCCGTGGCACTGTGGACCGACTGGCTGAAGAAGGGGTACGCCCCCAACTCCGTCATCAACAACACCCAGACGACGAGCTGGCAGGAGTTCGCCGGCGGCGACTACGCCTTCGCCGAGAACGGCACCTGGCAGCTCGCCAACGCCAAGAAAGCCGGTTTCGCGTACGGCATCATCCCGGTCCCCGGCAAGTCCGGCGGCACCGCGCCCGCCCCGACGGGCGGCGAGTTCGTCAGCGTTCCCGTGCAGTCCGACACCGGCCGCTACGCCACCTCCCAGAAGCTCGTGGCCTGCCTGACCAGCACCGACAACTCGCTGACCACGACCACCACCCTGTCCTACATCGCCCCGACGGAGGCGGTGCAGGCCAAGCAGGTGGCGGCCACACCCGACCTGAAGGTGTGGGTGGACGCGGTCAAGGCGGCCAAGGGCCGCACCAGCGACGACCTGGGCACCAAGTACCCGAAGATTTCCGAGCCGATGTGGGGCGCGGTGCAGGCGGCGCTGAGCGGGTCCAAGTCGCCGCAGGAGGCGATGGCGGCGGCTCAGTCCGCGGCGGCGAGCGCGATCCAGTAGGCAGCATGAGCCGAGTCATACAGGAACCCGTGCGTACCGCCCGGACGACGGCACGGCGTCGTCGGGCGGCACGCGCGCGGTCAGGCCAGTGGGCAGCCTGGGCGTTCCTCGCCCCGGTCGTGCTCTATCTGCTGGTGTTCTACGCCTATCCGCTCTATCGCAACGTCGAACTGAGCCTGCGCAACTACACGGTGCGCTCGTTCGTGCAGGGTGACGCCCCGTTCGCCGGGTTCGCCAACTACGCCAAGGTGTTCGCGGACGCGACGTTCGGGCCCGCGCTGTGGCACACGGTGGTGTTCACGCTGGTGTCGCTGGCCTTCCAGTTCGTCATCGGGCTGGCGCTGGCGCTGTTCTTCCTGAAGAACTTCCGGCTGTCGGCCACGCTCAGGGGGCTGTTCCTGGTGCCCTGGCTGCTGCCGCTGATCGTGTCCGGCTCGACGTGGTCGTGGATGCTCAACAGCGACTCCGGCGTGGTCAACGCCGTGCTCAGCCGGCTCGGTGTGGGGCCGGTCAACTGGCTGACCTCGCCGGACTGGTCGCTGTGGTCGGTCGTCATCGCCAACATCTGGATCGGCATCCCGTTCAACCTCGTGGTGCTCTACTCCGGGCTGCAGGCGATCCCGCCGGCCATCTACGAGGCCGCGGCGCTGGACGGGGCGGGCGGCTGGCAGCGGTTCTGGAAGGTGACGTTCCCGCTGCTGCGGCCGGTGTCGGCGATCACGCTGCTGCTCGGCCTGGTCTACACGCTGAAGGTGTTCGACATCATCTGGATCATGACCAAGGGCGGGCCGAGCGGCGCCTCGACCACCTTCGCGACCTGGTCCTACCGGCTCGGGTTCGGCAACCTGGTGCCCTCCTTCGGGCCCGGCGCCGCCGTGGGCAACCTGCTCATCGTGACGGCTCTCGTCTTCGGGCTGGTCTACATCCGCGCGCAGCGAAGGCAGGCCCCCCTATGAGGCGCGTCAAGACCGCGGTCGGGCTGCTGCTCACCGCCGTGATGCTGTTCCCGGTCTACTGGATGATCAATGTGTCGTTCACCCGTGACCAGGACATGCGCAAGAGCCCGCCGAACTGGTTCCCGGTCGACGGCACTCTGGACGGCTACCGGGCGGTGCTGGACCAGCAGCTGCCGTACCTGGGGGTGAGCCTGGTCGTCGGGGTCGGCACGGTGGCGCTGACCCTGCTGCTCGCGGCGCCGGCGGCGTACTCGCTGGCCAAGCTGCGCCCGCGCGGCGGCGGGGCGCTGAGCTTCGTGCTGCTCATCGCGCAGATGATCCCCGGGATCATCATGGCGATGGGCTTCTACGCCATCTTCCTGTCCACCGGCGTGCTCAACACCGTTCCCGGGCTGATCGTGGCCGACTCCACCCTCGCCGTGCCGTTCGCGGTGCTCATCCTGACCACGTTCATGTCCGGCATTCCCGAGGAGCTGCTGCAGGCCGCCCGCACCGACGGCGCCGGGGTCGTGCGTACGTTCGTCTCGATCGTGCTGCCGGTCAGCCGCAACTCGCTCATCACGGTGTCGCTGTTCGCGTTCCTGTGGGCGTGGTCGGACTTCATCTTCGCCTCCACGCTCGACCAGGGCGGCGACCACCAGCCGATCACCCTCGGCATCTACCACTACATCGGCAACAACAACCAGGAGTGGAACGCCATCATGGCCACCGCCGTGATCGCCTCCGTCCCGGCCGCCATCCTGCTCGTCATCGCCCAGCGCTACGTCGCCGCAGGCGTCACCGCGGGCGCCGTCAAAGACTGACCTTCGCAGAAGGGACCTTCGCTTCATGACCGTCGCCGCTGCGGGCCCGGTGTTCTCCGTGCGGGAAATCCCGTTCAGCCACCGCGGATCCTGGTTCGGCTTCTCGCCCGTGGTGGCGGAGAAGACCTACGCCGAGGACGTCCATCTGGTCTCCCACCAGACCGGCATGCATCCGATCCTGCGCCTGATCCCCACCGCCGAGACCGCCGTCACCGCGACGCCGCACCGGCTCACCTGGGCCGGCGAGGACGGCCGGATCGACCTGGCCTACGAGAACCCCGACACCGTACGCGTCAGAGGCAGTGGCCTCGGGCTCCGCCTGCTGGCCGCCGACCCCGTGCTGACGCCCTTCAGCGGTCCGTACTTCTACCAGGATCCCTCGGACGGCTCCTACGTCTTCACCGTCTACCAGACCGGCCGCCGCTACCGGGTCACCCTCCTCGGCGGGCAGGCCGAACACCTCGGCGCGCAGGCGCTCGGCACCGCCGAACGCGGTCTCGTCCTCGGCGGCGCATGGGAGATCGCGATCGAGGAGTACGAGAGCGCCCGCGCCCCCTACACGAGCACGGACACCTTCGAGCAGGTGGCCAAGGCCGCGCGGGCGGAGTTCGACGCGTTCGCGGCGGCGGTCGCGCCCTGGCGCAGCGACCGCACGCCCGCCGCCGAGCTGGCCGCGTACGTGCTGTGGTCGGCCACCGTACGTCCCGCCGGGTTCGTCACCCGGCCGGCCGTGCTCATGTCCAAGCACTGGATGGACAAGGTGTGGAGCTGGGACCACTGCTTCAACGCCATCGCCCTCGCCGAGGGCCTGCCCGACCTGGCCTGGGACCAGTTCCGGCTGCCCTTCGACCACCAGGACGCCGCCGGCGCGCTGCCCGACTCCGTCACCCACTCCGAGATCCTCTACAACTTCGTCAAGCCACCCATCCACGGCTGGGCCGTGCGCCACCTCCCTCCGGCGCCCGGCACCTACCAGCTGCTGGAACGCTGGACCGCCTTCTGGCTCGACGCCCGCCGCGCCCCCGGCCGCGAGCTGCCGCACTACCAGCACGGCAACGACAGCGGCTGGGACAACGCCACCACCTTCGACCCCGAGCGGGTGGTCGAGACCGCCGACCTGGCCGCCTTCCTCGTGCTGCAGATGCGCGAGCTGGCCCGCCTGGCCGCCGACCCGGACACGTCCGCCCGGTGGAACGAGCAGGCCGACCGGACGCGCGACGCCCTCCTGGCCGAGCTGTGGGACGGCGAGCGGTTCGTCGCCCGCGGCGTGCACTCGGGGCGTACGTGGTCCAGCTCCAGCCTGCTCGACCTCATGCCGATCGTGCTGGGGGAGGAGCTGCCGCAACCGATCCGCGCGGCGCTGGCCGCGCGGATCGAGCGGCACCTGACGGCGTTCGGGCCCGCCACCGAGCTGCCCGGCTCGCCGCACTACCTGGACGACGGCTACTGGCGCGGCCCCATCTGGGCGCCCTCGACCGTCCTGATCGAGGACGGGCTGCGCCGCGCCGGATACCCGGATCTGGCCGACGAGGTCAGCGCCCGCTTCCGCGCATTGTGCGAGAAGTCGGGATTCGCCGAGAACTTTGACGCACGCACCGGGGAGGGACTGCGCGATCGCGCCTACACCTGGACGGCCAGCGCGTACCTCATCCTCGCCGCCGCCCACGAGCGGCGGATCGCAGCCGGCGCGGTCACCGGCCCCAGAGCCGCCACGTCTGGTTGAGCGGACTGGCCTGGCCCACCGGCTTGCAGGTCCACTGGTGGACAGGAGCCCCGGGCGCGGTCGAGATGGTGCTGACGTCCACGCACTCGCCGCTGTGGCGGGCGACGAGCTGGTGGTCCCGGGAATCGCTGCCCCCATAGGTGACCCTGCGCAGGGTGAACTGCTGGTTCTGCGCTCCGCCGGTGCACGTCCACTGCCGTACCGGCGCGCCGTCGGCCGTGGACGAAGCGCTCACGTCGAGGCACTTCCCGCTCTGCTGGTTGACCAGCGTCACCGGAAGGGGGATGAGCGAATCGATTCGATCGGATCGTGGATCTCTTGCTGGAGACGTGTCAATGGGCGGTGGCCGGCCATGTATCGCCACCGCCCCCTGCGCGCCCCGGTCGGTGTGGCCGATGCTGGCGCCGCGCAGTCGCAGCGGGGTGGTGATCGGTGGGTCATGCCGCCGTGCCCAGTGCCAGGGCGACGACCACGGGCGCCAGGTACAGCAGAGGGAAGACGACGGTCTTGTACGAGCGGGCCCGCAGCACCGTGACGACCGCGCCGGCGAAGTACAGGATCAGGCCGATCGCGGCGGCGACGCCGATCGCGGGAACCGCCAGACCGACCAGCAGGCCGACCGCTCCGGCGGCCTTGGCCGCGCCCAGCCACGGCCACAGCGACTGCGGCACCCCGTACTCGACCAGCGGCTTGGCCACGAAATCGGCCCTACGCAGCAGGGAGAAGCCGGAGAAGCCGACCCAGGCGGCGGTGAGGACGGTGACGATGATCTGCGTGGTGGACATGGGAGTCTCTCCTGTCGTTCGTGGAGGGGGAGTCGGTGTGGAACACTCGCGTGTCCCTCATGTCTTCGAGTTTGGGGCGCGCCGTTAATACGATCCCTATGCGTTCGCAATGCGGTTCAGCCCTTCGCGGGCGCGCGCCTGTCCGGCCGCTGCGCGCTCCGCAGCGGTTACCGGTTCCCCGGTGGCGAGCTCGTGTCGTACGTTCAGGGCATCGGCGATCTTCGCCAGACCTTGTCGAAGGAGGCGCGTGATGGCGCTGCACCGGCTCAGCTCGATCACCATCGGGGTGCCCCACCCCGCAGAGACCATCGCCTACTACACCGAGTTCGGCCTGCGGCCCGGCGCGGACGGATGGCTGGCCACCACCGACGGCGGCGACCAGCTCCGCGTGGTCACGGCCCCGACGCGGCGCCTGGTCGAGGTGCGGATCGGTGCCGACGACCACGACGACCTGGCGGCCGCCGCCTCCCGGCTGCGCGCCCTGCGATTCCCCGCTCAGCTCCGCCCCGCCCAGCTGGTGGCTCACGACCTGGCCACCGGGGTTCGCGCCGTCGTCCAGATCGAGGACCGGCTCGCCCAGGACGCCCGGGTGGCCGGCCCGTACAACGGCCCTGGTCGTGACGACCGCATCGGCACCCGCGCGCCCGGGATCCTGCGCACCGACCGCGTACGGCCGCGCAAGCTCGGCCACGCCGTGCTGGCGACCACCGACCTCACCGTCACCACGGCGTTCTTCCGCGACGGGCTCGGCTACAAGGCCAGCGACTACATCAAGGACGCCGGGGCGTTCCTGCGCTGCTCGACCGACCACCACAACGTCCTGGTCCTCAAGGCTCCCATCACCTTCCTGCACCACACCTCATGGCAGGTCGACGACATCGACGACATCGGCCGCGGCGCGACGCGCATGCTGGAGGACCACCCCGAACGCCACGTGTGGGGGCTGGGCCGGCACCACGCGGGGTCCAACTTCTTCTGGTATCTCAAAGACCCCGCGGGCAACTTCAGCGAGTACTACTCCGACATGGACTGCATCATCGACGACCAGCTCTGGACCCCGGAAACCCTCGAAGGCGCCCGCGGCCTGTTCAGCTGGGGCCCGCCGCCGCCCCCGTCCTTCCTGCACCCCGAAGACCTGGCCGCGCTCATGACCGGGGCGCACAGCACCTGACCGGAACCCCGCTAGCGGTCCGCCGGTATGCGGTAGACGGACACGTGGGAACGCGACTCGGCGGTGAACTCGGCGCCGGCCCAGTCGGCATGCATGCTCCGTCGAACCTGAAATGGTGCGACACAACGTGCTGGCGCAGAAGGTCGTAGGTGCGCAGGCCGATGTAGCCGGGCTCGCCATGGTAGACCGTGGCCTGCTGACCCGGCGGAAGCTCGCGCAGCTCAGGCACCCAGAGCTCGATCACGAACCGGCCGCCGGGCATGAGGTGGCGGGCCGCGTTGCGGAAGCACGCGACCTGCTCGCCTCGATGCCGGTGACGGGCACGCCTCGCGCGGCGAGTGGCACGGCCACGCGGCCGGTTCCGATGGCGAACTCGAGCGCGGCTCCGTCACCCGCAAGCTCGGCCAGGCGGGCACCCCGGGAGGTCAGCCCAAGCTGGATGTCAGAACACGATCGAGCGCCGCCCGGCCCGCGGGGCCCCATGTCGGCTTGCCGCCAGGAAGGCCCCGATCTCCGTTCTGGCCCATAAGCAGGAGGAACAGGCTTTTCATCGCAGCCAACCCGCGGGCGCGCCGGATCGTCGCCTCGTCCGCATGCGCGTACACGTCGAAGAACCGTGCGGCCGCGCGCGCGGGGAGCAGCACCCACGCGGCCGCGAGGTCCCACGCCGGATCGCCGGCGAACATGCAACCGAAATCGATCACGCCCGAGAGCGTCCCGTCCGAGACGACGACATTCGCGGGATGGAGGTCACCGTGCAGCCATACCCGCGGGCCCTCCCACTCGGGGGCCGCAACGGCATCGTCCCAGACTGCCCGGACGGCCCCGACGTCGGCGGCGATGTAGCCAGGGTCAACGGCCTGCAAGAAGTGTTCGAAGCCGCCCGTGCACTCTTTGGGATGAGCGCCGCGGTCCGAAGCGGCCGGTAGCTCGGCGGGCGCCTCCACATGGAGCGCCCTCAGGAAGCCCGCCAAAGTGTCGGCCGCGTGGTCGCCGCGGCTGATCGTGCCGTGGTCCAGCGGCTCGCCGGGAACCCACGTCATCACGGTCCAGTGCTTGGGGAAGCGCTCGGACGGTTCGCCGAACCGCACAGGGACCGGGACCGGGAGCGGCAGGCGTGGGGCCAGCACGGGTAGCCACCGCCGCTCCTTGAGCTGGAGCTCCGGGGTGGGGTCCATGCGCTGCATGCGCACGGCCAACTCGTCCCCTAGGCGCCACATTTGGTTGCCCCAACCGCCCGCCACCTCTCGGATGGTCAGCCCCGCAAGGTCCGGATGCTGCTCCTGCAGCAAGGAGCGCACCAAGCCCTCGTCGATCTCGACACTATCCATGTATGACGTCCCCGCCGTTGGTGATATCGGCATCTGGCTCTGTTCATGATCGCCCGGACAGGATATCGGGCGTCGGACTCCTCCAGGCGGACGGTGTTACACAGGCCAGGGAAGAGCGGCAGCACCGCCAGCGATGATTACCTGTCGCGCAGGCCTTTCTGGGAGTGCTTGATGCGCGGGGAAACGTGTCGCACGCGGCCATGCCAGTCATGCGACAGATTCGCCGTCGTGTCGGTGGTCCCTAGCATGTCCTGACAAGTCCGTACCTGTGTGGCTGTGGGCAGAGGGGGTTGGTCATGCTCATCGGGCGGGCCGACGAGCGGGCGGCCGTCGAGCGATTGATCGAGGGCGTGCGCGCGGGCAGGAGCGGGGCGCTGGTGCTGCGCGGTGAGGCGGGCATCGGCAAGTCAGCGCTGCTCGATCACGCCGGGGCATGGGCGGACGGCGACGTGCGGGTGCTGCGCGGCGCGGGATTCGAGCTGGAGATGGAGCTGCCGTTCGCCGGACTGCATCTGCTGCTGCGCGGGGCGCTGGACGGCATCGGGCGGCTGCCCCAGGCGCAGGCGCAGGCGCTGCGCGCGGCACTGGGCATGGACCGGTCGCCCGGCGGGGACCGCTTCCTCGTCGGGCTCGCGGTGCTCACACTGCTGGCGGACCTGGCCGAGCGGTGTCCCGTGCTATGCCTGGTGGACGATGCGCAGTGGCTCGACCACGCCTCGGCCGAGGCGCTGCTGTTCGTGGCCCGCCGCCTCGAGGCCGAGGGTGTCGCGATCATCTTCGCCGCTCGCGACGACCCGCAGGTCTTTCCTGCGGCCGGCGTGCCGGAGCTGCGTCTGACGGGGCTGGACGCGGCCTCCGCGGAGCTGCTGCTTCAGCAGGTCGGCGAGCTGGCGCCGGCAGCGCGTGATCACCTGCTGAAGGAGGCTCAGGGCAACCCGTTGGCGCTGCTCGAGCTGCCCACGATGCTGGCCCCGGCGCAGGCCACGGGCGAGCTGCCGATGCACGCCGTCGGGGCCGAGCCGGCCTTCGTGCCCAGTCGGGTCTCACGGATGTTCGGCGAGCGCATCGCCCGGCTGCCCGCGCGGGCGCGTACCCTGCTGCTGGTCGCGGCCGCCGACGACACCGGCGCCCTCGAGGTCGTACTGGGTGCCGCGCGGGAGTTCGGAGTGGACGTGACCGACGCCGATCCCGCTGAGGCGGCCGGGCTCATCCGCGTGCGCGACGGGCGGTTCGTCTTCCGCCATCCGCTCATCCGCGCCGCCGCGTACCGGCACGCCTCCACGTCCCGACGCTTCGCGGCCCACCGTGCGCTGGCCGGCGTCCTTGAGGGACGCTCGGGAGACGTGGACCGGTGGGCCTGGCACCTGGCCGCCGCCGCGACCGGACTCGACGAGCACACGGCGGCCGCTCTGGAGCTCAGCGCCGAGCATGCCAGGGCCAGGGGAGGGTATGCGGCGGTCGCCGCCGCATACGAGCGCGCGGCCAGGCTCAGCCCGGAGCCGAAGGAACGCGGCCGCCGCCTGGCCGCGGCCGCCGCGGCGGCTGTGGACGCCGGGCAGTACGCGCAGGCCACCAGGCTCGCCGATGAGGCCGCGCTGGACGTCGCCGACCCGGTGGCGCAGTCGCACCTGGCCCGTACCCGCGCCATGATCGCGATGGCGGACGGACACGTCAGGACCGCCCACACCTGGTTGGCCCGCGCGGCCGACAACGCGCTCGGGCAGGCGGACGACGCTGCCATTGTCCTGTACTTCGAGGCGTTGACGCCGGCGTGGATGGGCAGCGACTACGCGGCCATGGCGCGCACGGCGGAACGCGTGTCCCGGCTGCGCCCTTCCGGCGAACCGCTGGCCAGAGCGCTGGCAGGGATGGGCCACCTGGCGGCGGAGCAGCCACCGACGGGGCTGTCGTGGCTGCGTGATCTGATCGAGGGGCTGCGCGACAGCACCCGGCCGCTGGAGCTGCAGGAACGCGCCCAGTTCGCCATCTGGGACGTGGTCATCGGCGACGACGTGGCCGCTTATGAGCGGGCGGCGGCCATCGCGCGCGAGTGCCGGGCCAGGGGCGCGATCGGGCTGCTGGCGCTCGCCCTGACCCTGTTGGCGCGGTCGCAGATGTTCCTGGGCCTGCACCGGGAGGCGCTGGCCAGCGCCAACGAGGGCCTGCGAATCGCCCGTGACACCGGCCAGCGGCACTACGCGGAGCTGTTGATCGGCATCATGATCTATCTGGCCGCGCTGGACGGCGACGAGGAACAGTGCCTAGCCCTGGCCGGGGAGATCGCCGGCGCGCAGGACGCCGCCACCGGCGGTCTGCGCTGCGTCGCGCTGAACCTGCTCGATCTGAGCCTGGGACGGCCGGAGGCGGCGCTGCGCAGGGCGGAGGAGTTCGGCGCGTTCGGCCCCGCCGCGCGTGCCGTGATGGTCATGCACCGCATCCCGGACCTGGTGGAGGCCGCGGTACGCGTCGGCAGGGATGACTTCGCGCGGGCGGCGGCCGAGCGGGTGCGCGTGTGGGCCGCGCAGACCGCCCAGCCGTGGGCCGAGGCGGTGGCGCTGCGCTGCCAGGCGCTGCTGGCCTCCTCCGACCAGGAGACCGAGCGCCACTACGAACAGGCCGTGGCGCTGCACCTGCGTGGCGGCCGACCGTTCGAGCGGGCACGTACCGAACTGCTCTACGGCGAGTGGTTACGCCGCATGCGCCGTCGCGCGGACGCTCGCCGGCGGCTCCGCTCCGCCACGGAGATCTTCGAACGGCTCGGCTCGCGGCCCTGGGCCGAGCGGGCCCGCGGCGAGCTGCGCGCCGCCGGTGAGCGACAAACCGGCGAAATCCGGACTCCTGGGCTGGTGGACCGGCTCACGTCTCAGGAACTGCAGATCGTCCGGCTGGCCGCCGCCGGCCTGAGCAACCGGGAGATCGCCGCCCAGCTCTTCCTCAGCCCGCGGACCATCGGATACCACCTGTACAAGGCGTACCCGAAACTGGGCGTGGCCTCGCGGGGCGAGCTGGCCAGGCTGGAACTGGAGTGACCCTCGACCTATGGCGGTGTGCGGGGAGGAGCCGGGCGGTCGTGGCGGCGGCGATGTCGGTGAATGGCTCACCTCCTGGTGGCCAGGACGTCGCTCAGCGCGGCGAACGCCCGCCAGGCCTTGGCCGGCCCCGAACTCGGAGACCAGGCGCAGGACGGCGCGGACCTTCTCCTCACCTGCGCCGTTGTCCAGCGCCACGGCGACATGCACGTGGAACGACTGGTCGAGGTTCTGACCTGCTGATCTCTCGATCTCGATCAGGCGCATCAGAGTCTCGGCCGCCGTCGGATATCCGACGAAGGGGGCCAGGTGGCGTACGGCCTTGCGAATGTCGTCCAGGCGCACGCCGTTCGACAGGGCCATCGTGACGTGCGTCTGCAGCGGGAACCGCAGGTTGTGGCAGCACAGGTCCGCCGCCACGAATACGAACGCCTTTTCGCGCATCGTCAGCTCTGGCAGGCCCCACGCGTATCGTCCCCGCTTGATCGCCATCGCGCCGAAGTCGGCGTCCAGGCCGGTAACGGCGTCCTGGGAGGCAAGTTTCATGGATGCGAACTCCTTAATGGTGACCTGCACTGCGGCAGCCACAGAAGGCGTGGCGGCAGCGCGTGGCCGGTTTTCCTTGCCAAGTTTCGATCGTGCTGCGAGCAAGCACGATTCATTCCTTTCGCTCCGGGCTCTGCTCGATCACAGAGCGATAACCCTAGGCGCCTGATCCGAGGTGGCGAATCTGTCAGCCGACCGGCGGTGTGCCTGGCCGATTCAGATTGCCGGCGTCGGCGCGTGGCCTGGGGGAACCGCGCCTCGGACCGGTCATGTGACAGATTCCAGGCGGGACCGGCCATATTGAAAATGGGGCACATTCCTGAAGAGGCGCACATTGAATGAGCCGGCTTGGGCGTGATCGATATGGCGGTGTCGTCGTGTGTGACTTCCGGCTGACCCATTTTCTCAAGACGGTTTCCGTCAAGGAGGACGCATCATGAACGCGGACGTCATCATCGTCGGAGCCGGGCCCACCGGGCTGCTGCTCGCGGGTGACCTGGCCGGCGCCGGGGTCCGGGTGAGGGTGATCGAGCGGCGCACGGGAGAGTCCCCGTTGTCGCGGGCCTTCGCCGTGCACGCGCGCACGCTGGAGATGCTGGACATGCGCGGCCTGGCCGACCAGGCCCTGGCCACCGGCACCACGGTTCCCGGCCTGCTGATTTGGGACCACGTCACGATCGGCATGACTGAGCTTCCTGGCCGGCACCCGTACATGCTCATCACCCCGCAGTACGAGATCGAGCGGTTACTGCTGAAACGAGCCCTCGACAACGGCGCCGAACTGCTGTCCGGGCACGAGGTCACAGGCCTGGAGCAGGACGGCGGCGGGGTGAACGTGCACGTCCGCGCGCTTGACGGGGATGCCCGGACCCTGCGCGCGTCGTACGTGGTGGGCGCGGACGGACGGCACAGCGCCGTGCGCGAGGCCGCCCGCATCGACTTCCCCGGGCGCGCCGTGGCCCAGTCAGTGATGCTCGCGGACGTCAAGCTGGCGGAGCGGCCGGAAAGACTGCTGTCGGTCAACGGCGTCCGCGAGGGCTTCGTCTTCATCGCCCCGTTCGGTGGCGGCTGGTATCGCATCATCGGGCGCAACCACGGCAACGGCGATCTGCCCGACGACGTGCCGGTCGACTTCGAAGAGCTCAAGTGGCTCACCCGGAAGTGTTACGGCACCGACTTCGGCATGCACGATCCGCGCTGGATGTCCCGTTTCCACAGCGAGGAGCGGCAGGCCGCCAACTACCGGATGGGCCGCGTCTTCATCGTCGGGGACGCCGCCCACGTGCACGCGCCCGCCGGCGGCCAGGGTATGAACACCGGCCTGCAGGACGCGGCCAACCTGAGCTGGAAACTGGTGGCGGCCGTGCGCGGCTGGGCCAGGCCCGGCCTGCTGGACACCTACGAAAGCGAGCGGCATCCGGTGGGCAGGACGGTCCTGCGCACCAGCGGACTCCTCACCCGGCTGGCGCTGCTGCGCTCGCCCGTCCTGCGTACCCTGCGCAACCAGGTCAGCGGCGTGGCCATGCAGGTGAAGCCCCTGCGCCGGGCGGTGGCACTCAACATGCTCTCCGGCATCGCCGTCCGCTACGCCGCACCGGACAACGCGCACAGATGGGTGGGAATGCGGGTGCCTGACTTGGCGCTCGAGGGCAAGGAGCCGAGCCGGTTGTACGAGGCGCTGCGCGGCGGCCGGTTCGTGCTCAGCACTCGGGTCAAACCGCCGGAGGGCTGGGACGACCGAGTCCTCCACGTCGTCCCCGACAAGGTGGACACGCAGAGCATGCTCGTCCGCCCCGACGGCTACCTCGCCTGGGCCGGCGACCAGGCGGACCACGGCGACCTGGCCCGGGTGCTGACAGAGTGGTGTGGCCCCGCCTCCTGACGAGAACAAGCGGGTCACACCCCCACAGTGGTGGAGACTTCGGCCAGGTTGAGCATCTTCATGACCAGTGCGTCCATCGCGCGGTCCGGCAGGACGCGTCGCAGCCGGGTGAGCAGCTTGGCGTGGCCGCCAACGGGATAACGCGTCCGCGGCCGCGTGGCGGTCATCGCCCGGACCACGGCGCCGGCGATCACCTCGGGCGGGCTGCCGGTGCGCTGGTGGCCGGCGGCGATCTTCTCGATGACGTGCATGAACGTCGCGCCGTAATCGGCACGGTCCTGCGGGGAGAACAGCTCGGCGACCGCGCGGCGCCCGTTCTCCACCAGCTTGGCAGGGGCGTTGCTCCGCGTGGCGCCCGGTTCCACGATGCTCACCTGTACGCCCCAGGGCCGCAGCTCCATCCGCAGCGCGTCGGTCACCGAGACCAGCCCGTGTTTGGCACTCGTGATGGGCCCCAGGAACGGCAGCGTGACGCGACCGCCTTCGGAGCCGACGTTGACGATCCGCCCTCTGGCCCGCTTGACCAGCGGCAGGAACGCCTGGGTGACGGCGAGCTGGCCGATCAGATTGACCTCGAGGTGGTACCGGAACTCTTCCAGGGGGATCAGCTCCATGGGCCACGGCGAGCCCGTCCCCGCGTTGTTGACGAGCCCGTTCAGGCCGGACGCGCCGGTGGCCCGTTCCACCTGAGCAACGGCTGCGGCGATCGACGTCTCGTCGGTGACGTCGATGTGCAGGGGGACGATCTCGCCCGCGGACGCGGCGCGCAACGCCTCGCCGTCGGCTTCCTTGCGAACCCCGGCGAAAACGGTAAAGCCCCGCTCGGCCAGCGCCAGGGCCGAGGCCCTGCCGATGCCCGACGATGTTCCTGTGATCACTACGTTACGTGGCATCATCGTACCTTCCGTGAGATAACTCAACGATGGTGAGTTCAACATAGATGACGTCCAACCCAAACTCAACACGGGTGAGTTACCCTGTCCGGGTGACTGAGACGCGCCAGAAAAGAGCAGGCGGACGCCGACCGGGAGTGTCGGGGACGCGCGAGTCGATCCTGGGCGCGGCCCAGCAGAGCTTCGCCGAGCACGGCTACCTGGCGACCACCATCCGGGGAGTCGCCTCGGCCGCCGGCGTCGATCCCGCGCTCGTCCTGCAGTTCTTCGGCAGCAAGGACGGGCTCTTCGACGCCGCGTTGCGGGCCGACCCCCCCACCCGCGACCTGGCGTCGCTGGTGCGCGAGGGGGCCGTCGACGATCTCGGGGAACGGCTGCTGCGCCGCTACCTGGAGCTCTGGGAGGCCCCCGTGACGGGAGCACGACTGCTGGCGGTGGTGCGCGGGGCGTCGGCCTCGCCCAGCGCGTCGGCGATGGTGGCCGCGTTCATGGCCGACGAGGTGATGCTCCCTCTGGCCCGCGCCATCGGCGCCGACCGCGCCGGACTCCGGGCCAACCTCACCGGCGCGCATCTGCTGGGCGTCGCCACGGCCAGGTACGTCCTGCGCGTGGAGCCGCTCGCGTCACTCGAACGCGAGGACCTGATCGCCATCCTGGCCCCCATGGTGCAGCGGCACCTCACCGGCGACCTCGACCGTCTCTGAGCCTGCCACGGGGCCGGTCACCCGCGGATCAACCCGTGTCGCGTGGACGGGTTCGCCGGGCGGACGATCCTGATGCGGCGCCGGCCTGACAGCCGCGTCTGTCATCTGATCAGCGCGAGGACGTCGGCGTACGCGCCTGAGTGGGGGCCCGGCCGGTGAGATAACGCTGGAGCACGGGGGAGACCCAGTCGGTCAGCTCGCCGGGCTCTGCGGCGACCAGCGCTTCCACCCGGACGGCGTAGCGGGTGATCGCCAACCCGACGAGCTGACCGGCGGCCAACGCGGCGCGCAGCTCGGGATGATCCACACCGAGCTTCTGGGTGACCTTGCCGAGCATGTCGTCGGCCAGAAAGCTCCGGATCAAGGCCGCGGCGTGCTCGCTGGTGGCAGCCGAGCGCATCAGCCCAAGCAGCGGGCCCGGCCGCTCCACCTCGCCCAGCAGCTGCAGGACGTACGCGGCCAACCGCTCGCCCAGCTTGCCACGGGGACCGTCCAACAGCATGACAACGGCACGCTCCGGCTGGAACGCCTCGGTCACGACCGCGCTGAACAACTGCTCCTTGCCACCGAAGAAGCGCCGGACCAGAGCCGGGTCCACCCCCGCCTCGGCGGCCACTTGGCGCACGCTCGTGGCTTTTCGCATGGGGATTTTCCTCTACGGTCGCGGCAGCCGGGTGCCATACGCATGCCTTTTGTCTGGCCGTCGTCGGGGGAGCAATCCCGCATCCCGCAGGACGTACTATTTGGTCAAGTGCCCAAAATGGTTGCCCAAAACACTTGCCCAAGGAAGTGCCCATGGTGTCAGCGGAACGGGGTCAGGCCACCCGGCAGCGGCTGCTGGAGGCGGCGGTCCCGCTCATCGGCGAGGTGGGATGGGGCAGCGTGACCACCCGGATGGTGGCCGACCTCGCCGGACTCCGGGCGGATGATCCCGGCCAGGCAGTGCAGCAGCGTCGACTTGCCCGACCCGCTCGGCCCGGTGATCGCGACGATCTCGCCCTCCGCGACGTCGAGGGAGACACCTGTCAGTGCTCTGGTCCTGCCGTACGACTTGACCAAGCCTCTGGCCTCAAGCATCGTTCTCCTCCTTCAGCCGTGACAGTGCGGTCTCGATCCAGCGCAGGTCGGCGTCGAGGTGCTGAAGCGCGTAGTCGGCAGCCAGCACCCGGGCGGGCGCGCCGCCTGCTTTCGCGGCGGTCAGCTCCCGCATCCGGGTCAGATGCGCTTCTCGCTGCCGTACGAGGTAGGCGTCGGCGGCCCTTCCCGCGACGGCGACGCGGGTGAAAAGCGAGCTGGCGACGTACGGGGCCGGTGGCTCCACGGTGTTCAGCCACCGGTCCAGCTCCGCCCGGCCGCTGCCGGTGATCGCGTACATCGTTCGTTCGGGACCGCCCTCCTGCTGCGTCTCCGCCACTTCGGCGAAGCCGTCACGTTCGAGTCGCTGGAGCGTGGCGTAGACCTGCCCATAGGCCAGCGGCTTCGCGCCGGCCAGGCGGTCATCGTGCTCCTTCTTGAGTTCGTAGCCGTGTTTCGGGCGCTCGGCGAGGAGGCCGAGCAGCACATGACCGGTCGACATGATCACGACTATACATTGAATGAATAGTGGGGACGCAGCGCGGTCAGCCGGAAAGGCGGACGTATCGGTAAGCCGACCACGGGCCTGTGTCGCTGCCGTCGTTTCCCCTGACCCGCCAGCGGTACGAGACGTCCGGTCGCAGCACTGCCCTGTCCACGGTGACCGTGCCCGGTTGGCCGGTCCGGGTGGACGCGCTGCCCCGCCAGACCACGGTTCCCGTGTCGTGGGCGGGATCCGGTGAGAGTTCGAAGTCGGCGTCGAGCCATTCTCCGTCCGCGTCGGCCACGGTGGCGCGCAGGGCGAGCGAGGTGGCCGTGGTGGTCTGGCCGAGCATGGACGGGGCCGCGGGGACGGCGTTGTAGACGATGTCGAGGCGGGGCTGGGCGCCCTTTTCGTCGCGTTCGCTGGAGTAGAACCTGCGCCAGGTTCGCGGCGAGTTCTCGTCGCGGGCGCGTAATTGTAGGCCGTGGTGGGGCTCGCCCGAAGCCCACGCGCCGCGCCTGGATGCCGATGTCGATCGCGTGTCCGCAGCCCGGCGAGCTCTGGTTCCAGAGGACTCAACATGGCTCCCGACATCTCGTCCGTCAAGCTGGGGCAGCGCTGGTACAACACGGCCACCGGCCGCTTCGCCCAGCAGGACTCACTGAGCTTCCTGGGCGACACCCAGACCGGCAACCGCTACGCCTACGCCGCCTGTGACCCGGTCAACCGGATCGACCCGACCGGCGCGCTCTCGCTCTCCGACTATGCCCAGGCGGGGGCCGCCTGCGTGGAAGGCGCCATGCTGGGGCTCGAGACGATCAGCCCTTGGGCTGTCGGGTTGGCCGCGCTCGGCGGGGTCAGCACCGGTGCCGTGCTCATCGGCGGGGCCATCGGAGGTTGCGCGATCGGCGCGGGCACGTCACTGGCGTTCGGCGTGAACGCCCTCACCGGCAAATGAGGTTTCCGGCACGTGCGGGCCGCGCCTCGGCCCGCACGTGCCGGCCTGGTCAATCCTGGCCTGCAGTGCGCTTGCGGTAGGCCCGCTGACGACAGGAGGCCGAGCAGTACGCCCTGGGGCGTCCGGACGCGGGCTGGTCAACGGGCGCGCCGCACACGACACAACCCCCAGTTTCGTCACGAGATTCGTAACGCTGTTGGATCAGCAGCTCGATGCCGTCCAGCAGCCGCGCGAGGCCGAACTCGAAGGGATCCTCCGGCCGGTCGAAGCCGCCCTGCTCCCACAGCCGGGTGAGCGTGGGGTAGCCGTACAGCCGCTCGAACAGCGTGTCGCGGCCTCCCCACCACTCCTCCTCGCTGACGCCGCTGCGGCGCTCGGTCTCGGCCGCCTCCACCAGCAGCAGCGCCTCGGAGTCGACGAACCTGCCGACGAGGCCGACCACGGCGATCACCTCGGCGGGGGTCAGGCCGGTGTCGGCCACCGTGCTCAGCATCTGCTCGTAGCGGGCGATGGTGTTGGGGCCGGGCACGTGCCGGCCGCCCCGCACCTCCGCCAGCCACGGATGACGGCGGCGCAGCTCCCAGCCCGCACGGGCGCACGCCTCCAGCCGCGCCCGCCACCCGTCGCGCGCCGCCGTGGACCCGCCCGCCGCCGTCTCACCGGCCACCTCGTCACACATGAGGTCGATGAGCTGCTCGCGGCCGGGCACGTGCCGGTAGAGCGACATGGTGGTGAAGCCCAGCCGTTCGGCCACCTTCCGCATCGACAGCCCTGCCAGGCCCTCGGCGTCGGCCAGCTCGACACCCGTGCGCACGATCCGGTCGAGACTCAGCCCCGGCCGCGGCTCCGCGCCGCCTTCGCGCCACAGCAGCTCCACCACATGGTCGGGATCTCCCGCTCTGTCTCGCGTCATGCTCTCCTCCTCTGTTTATGATATACACCCTGTGTACGCCATAAACATCATTTGGAGGCGGTACCCCCCCATGATCGAACTGTTCGTCGACCCCCACGGTGACGACTCCGCGCCGGGCACGCTCACGCGCCCGTTCGCCACCCTCAGCCGTGCCCGCGACGCGGCCCGCGCCCTCACCGGCGAGATCGTCGTCCAGCTCAGGGCCGGGACGCACCTGCTCGCCGAACCCTTGGAGCTCACCGAGGCCGACTCGGGCCGCGACGGTCACCACGTCGTCTACCAGGCCCACGGATACGGCACCACCGGGCGGGAAGAGGTCGTCGTCAGCGGCGGCCGCCTCATCACCGGCTGGCAGGAACTGGACGGCGTGTGGCTGGCCGAGGTGGGTGACCTGGACACCCGTCAGCTGTACGTGGACGGCCGCCGGGCCGATCGGGCGGGCATCGACGGCCTTCCCGGCCAGGTCACCATGACCGAGACCGGCTACACCACCGACAGCACGGCGCCGCTGGCCTGGCGGAGCCCGGGCGATGTGGAGTTCGTGCATCGGGGCGTCTACCCGTGGACGGAGGCCCGCTGCGGCGTCGCCACGGTAGCGGACGGGGGAGAGGGCACCGTGATCACCATGGCGCAGCCCGCCTTCGGCCGCGCCCTCGAGCTGTACAACTCCATCTGGCAAGGGCAGACCTCGCGGGGGCCCGGCCTGCCGACCCGGATCGAGAACGACGCCGCCTTCCTCACCGAACCGGGCACGTTCGTCCTGGACCGCTCACGGCCGGGTCACCACGTCCTGCGCTACCTGCCCCGCCCCGGCGAGCACCCGGAGAGCACGCGGGTGGTCGCACCCGTGCTGGAGACGCTGCTCCGCGCCGCCGGCGTGAGCGGTGTGACGTTCAAGGGGCTGACGTTCGCCGACGCCACCTGGCTCCGGCCGAGCAGTCCCGAGGGGTTCCTGCACTACCACGGGAGCGGTTTCTACGTCGGCGGCCCGATCCACACGGTCTCGCTCGGCGAGGGCGTCGGCTCGGTCACCGTGCCGGGGGAGTCCGCCACGATCCCCGCCTGCGTGACACTGACGGACGCCTCCGGCGTGCGGGTCGAGGGCTGCCGCTTCACCCGGCTGGGCGCCACCGGCCTCGGTGTGTACGGCGGCGCGGACATCACGGTACGCGGATGCGACTTCGACACGCTCTCGGCCGGCGCCCTCGTGGTCGACGGCAGCGGTTCCACCTCCGTGGAGGACAACGGGATCCACCACGTCGGCCTGGAGTTCTCCGGCTCACCCGGCATCTCGCTGACCGGCACGACCGGGTGCACCGTCGCGCACAACCACGTCGCCGACGTGCCGCACTGCGGCATCGTCGCCGGCCCCGGCCGGGGCACCCGGATCCTGCACAATCGCACGACGGACACGATGCAGGTGCTGGCCGACGGCGGAGGCGTCTACCTGTCCGGCACGCAGGGCGAGTCCCACGACTCGGGCGCGGTCGTCCGGGGCAACGTCATCGAGGACACGCGCACGCCGTACAACTTCGGGCTGTACACCGACTACGGCGCGGCATGGGTCACGGTCGAGGAGAACGTGGTGGTCCGCGCCGACAGCACGGCCATCCTGCACGTGTCGCCGCCGCTGGACAACGTCGTCTACCGGGGCAACTTCTGGGACGCCGCTCCGATCGGCGCCGACGCACCGCCCGCCGGCGTCACGTACGAAGGCAACACCGTGCTCACCGGTGAAAGCGATCTGGCGGCCGCGGACGCGGTACGGGCCCAGGCCGGCCGCCGCCGGGCAACTGCCGGGTAGCGGCCGCGGCGCTTCGCGGCGCCGTTCTCGCGGCGGCCCTGCGGACGGCCGGCGTCCGGCCGAGCGTGCCGAGGTCATGGCTCGGGTAACTGCCATCAGAGGCGGAGCCACGTCCGGGCCCGCCCCCCGATCGGGTGATCCGGGGCCGGGCCCGGCCTGTCGGTCAGCTCGACATGCTGGCGGCGAGCATGCCCGGCTCGTAGGAGCCCCCCAGGGTGCGCACGATCACGCCGAGCCGATTGGCCGCGTTGATCATGGCGACCAGGTAGACCAGAGCGACGGTCTGGTCCTCGTCGTAGTGCTTGCGCGCCTGGGCCCAGGTCTCGTCGGACACGCCGTGGTGGGCGTCGGCGAGCCGGGTGCCCTCCTCGGCGAGCGCCAGCGCGGCCCGCTCGGCCTCGGTGAACACGGTGGACTCACGCCAGGCGGCGACCAGGTTGAGCCGGACCGCGGTTTCCCCGGCGGCGGCGGCGTCCTTGGAGTGGTAGTCGACGCAGAAGCCGCAGCCGTTGATCTGGCTGACGCGCAGCATCACCAGGTTCTGGGTGGCCCTGGGCAGCGTCGACTGCTCGATCGCCAGGCTGACGTTGTAGAACCGCTTGCTGAGCTTGGCGCCGAGCTGGTTGGTGTACAGGTTCATACGGGGTTCCATGACTTCGTCCTCATTCATAAGGTTGCGTGCCGCGCGGATCGTTCGCGCGGCGTCCGGCCGAACATGGAGATGCCGGCGACCCGCTCCCTGTGACAGCGCGGGGATGTGACGTGCGCCACCGCTCGGGAGGTGTCACAAAGCGGTCGGAACCGGCGTCTTGTCCCTGTTACGGTCGAGGGCGGGTCGGGCTCGGCCCGGGGCTCGACGAAGAGGAGAAGGATGTCCTATCCAGACGCTCTCTACCTGGGAGACAAGGGCGAGATCAGCGGCGTGCTCCGGACCGTGGACACCGCGCCGGACCTGTCGATCGGCGGGCGCACGAACGTGCACTACCTGGCCACCGGCACGAGTACGGGTGGCCATTACGGGCTCTACCGGTGGGAGATGGGCACCGAGCCGTCAGGCTCCGGAGCTCACTTCCACAGGACCTTCTCCGAGTCGTTCTTCGTCCTGAGCGGGACGGTCAGCCTGTACAACGGCGAGGACTGGAGCACCGGCTCCCCGGGCGACTTCCTCCACGTCCCCCCAGGTGGGATCCACGCGTTCCGCAACACGGACGGACCGGCCACGATGCTGGTGCTGTTCGCCCCCGGTGCTCCTCGCGAGGCCTACTTCGAGGAGCTGGCCGAGATCGTGGCGAGCGGCCGGCAACTCGGCGAGGAGGAGTGGGCCGACCTCTATCACCGCCACGACCAGTACATGGTCTGAGCTCAGTGGCCGACGCTCTGGTAGTGGTCGAGCTGGCGTCGCCAGATGAGGTACGCCAGCGCGATCAGGACCACGCCGAGGAGCGGGGCGGCCAGTGCCCAGGCGTTGCCGAGCTTGCCCAGCAGGATGCTCGAGGGTACGTAGGCCACGAAGGCGACGGGAAGCACGAAGGTCAGCAGCCACTCCACGGCGCCGCCGAAGATCTTCATCGGGTAGGAGCCGAACTTGCTGAAGACGTCGTCGACGAAGACGCGCAGGGCGAACGTGTCGATCATGCGCAGCGCCAGTGAGCAGAGTGCGAGGAAGAAGGCGGCCTCGATGAGCGCGCCGCCGACGACCGACACGAAGCAGAAGGCGATCAGCAGGGCGCTCCATCGAACCTGTGCGTTCTGACCGGCGACGACGAGCAGTGCCACGCCGACGAGCAGGTCGCCGAACTGCGCGATGCCCATTCTGTTGCCCATGAGCTGGACAAGGGGGTTGAGAGGACGCAGCAGGAAGCGGTCGAACTCCCCGTCGCGCACCACCCATTGGATGTCGTTCACGCTCATCATGGGGATCATCGCCAGCGCGTGCGCGGTCAGCCGCAGGCCGTACAGGAAGGCGATCTCCGCCAGTCCCCACCCCGCCAGCGAGGGAAACGTGTGCATCACCACCCAGATGAAGGCGAACCCGGTGCCCTGCCAGACCGCGCCGCTGAGGATGCCGATCACGGTGTTCAGGCGGTACTGCATGGCGCCGCGGGCGGAGGCGCGTTGGAGCAGGACGTACAGGCGCAGGGAGCGGAGGATCTCAGCCACCCTGGATCACCACCCTTCGATGGGCTCGGGACCACGTCAACGCGAGCAGGCCCCACAGTCCCGCGACCCAGGCGAGCTCGACCAGGACAGGACCTGAAATGTCGGTGATGTGGCCGACGTAGATCGCCGCGGGCACGTACCCCATGTACTTGAAGGGCAGGATCTCGGCCAGCACGCCCAGGAAGCCGGGGAAGAAGGCGAGCGGCACCATCGTCCCGGCGAAGAACTGGCTGACCAGCCGGTAGAGCAGCGAGATGGCCCCCGTCTCCATCGTCCAGAAGCCGATCAGGCTGATCAGCAGCGCCAGCTGCACGGCGATCACGTACCCGAGCACCAAAGTGAGCACGTACCCGAAGCCGTTGACCGGCACGGTGATGGAGCCGACCAGCAGCACCACCGGGATGACCGGGGCGAGCAGCAGCAGCCCGCCCGCGGTGTTGCCGACCTGGAAGGCGGCCATCTGCCTCAGGTAGCCGACCGGCCGGGCCAGGTCGAAGAAGACCATGCCGGTACGGATGCGCTGGTGCATGATGCGGGAGACGAGGGTGTGGGTGGCGAAGCCCTGCAGGTTGGCCAGCGTGAGGTAGGCCAGCAGGGCCTCCAGCGAGAGCCCGGCGGCCGAGGGGCGCGAGCCGTACACCGAGGTCCAGATCATGCGCAGCAGGAACACCTGGGCGACCAGCGTCACGCAGGTCATGATGATGTTGCTGCGGTAGGCCAGGGCGAGGCGGAAGCCGATGCGCGTCATCGGGTGTAGATCCCTTTGATCACGCTCTCGAGGTCGGGTTCCTCGATCGACATGTCGCGGATGGTGTGTTCGGCGGAGATCGAGGCGATCATGCCCGGCAGATCGTCATGGATGTCGAACACGTAGCGGCCCTCGGCGTCCCGCGTCGCCCCGCGCACCTCCTCCGGCGCGGACTCCAGCAGGACCACCAGCCGCCGGGGCTGGTCGACCAGCGCGTCGATGGCGCCGTCGAAGAGCACCTTGCCGTGGTCGATGAGGATGATCCGCTTGCACAGGGCTTCGACGTCGGCCAGATCGTGCGTGGTCAGGATGACGGTCGTGCGCCCGACGCGGTTGGTCTCGACGATGAACTCGCGTACGGCCTCCTTGGCCAGCACGTCCAGCCCGACGGTCGGCTCGTCGAGGTAGAGGAGCGGCGGTTCGTACAGCACGGCCGCGGCGAGGTCGCCGCGCATCCGCTGCCCCAGGCTGAGCTGACGGACCGGAGTGTCGAGGAACGCGTCGAGCCCGAGCAGGTCACGCAGCTTCTTCAGCGAGCTCTCGAAGCGCGGACCGGGGACGTCGTAGAGTGAGCCCACCAGCCGCAGGGACTCGATCAGCGGCAGGTCCCACCACAGCTGGCTGCGCTGGCCGAAGACCACGCCGACGTTGCGCGCGTTGGCCGAGCGGTTGCGCCAGGGCACCAGGCCGTTGACCTCCACGGTGCCGCTCGTCGGGGTGAGGATGCCGGTGAGGATCTTGATGGTGGTGGACTTGCCGGCGCCGTTGGGCCCGAGATAGCCGATGACCTCGCCTTCGCCGATCTCGAAGCTGACATCGTCGACGGCGGTCTTCTCCTCGTACTGGCGAGTGACCAGCGTGCGTAACGCCCCAAAAGTGCCGGAGAAGGTACGTGGCCGGCGGAAGACCTTGGTTAACCCCTCGACCCGGATCATGCCGAAATCTTTTCTGTACGGCACTCGCACTGCAACTTATTTTCATGACCTTCCGCGGAAGGGAGTGGCGGCAATTACTGTGATTTGCTGCATATTGATCGTGCCCCACCCCCCGGCTCCGAAGGAGACCCGCAATGCGGCTCGGCGCGTCAGGGCATGCTGGTCTGGTTGGTCTTGTGGCGGCCCTCGTCCTCACGGGGTGCTCCGGCTCAGGCAGCCAGTCATCAAGCACCGCCTCTTCCAAAATGAAGACGGACCTGCTGATCGGCCAGTACCCCGGCGCGGATTCCGCACCGCTGTTCATCGCCATGGAACGCGGCTTCTTCAAGGAAGAAGGCCTCAATGTCAGGCAGGAGCCGATCCAGGCTCCTCAGCAGGTCCTAGGCAAACTCTCCAACGGCACCATGGACATCGTCCTCGGCAGTTACGCGACCATCCTCACCATTCAGGAGGCCGGCACCGAGAAGTTCACCTACATCGCCGACGCCTACCAGGGAGCCACGGGCGCTTTCGGGGTGATGGTGAGAAAGGATTCCCCCGTCAAGCAGGTCTCCGACCTGAAGGGCAAGAAGATCGGCGTCAACGCCCTGGCCGGTCTCGGGACGCTCACCATGAGCCCGCACTTCAAGCTCGCCGGTCTCGATCCCAAGACGGACGTCAAATACGTCGAGGTGCCGACGACCAACTGGCTTTCGGCGCTCGACAAGGGGGACGTCGACGCTGTCTGGATGACGGACCCGTACGTCAGCCAGGCCAGGAAGCAGCTCGGCGCGACCATGCTCCTCGACACGATGTCCGGTCCGACCGAGGGCCTGCCGATCACAGGCTGGGCCGCCACGGAGAAGTGGGTCCGGCAGAACCCCAAGACGCTGGCCGCCTTCCAGCGGGCCATGGCCAAGGCACAGAAGATCGCCGCCACCGACCGCAGCGCGGTGACGAAAGTGCTCCCCACCTACACCAAGATCCCGGCGGAGACCGCCGCCACGATCAATCTGGGCGCCTACCCCACCTCGCTCAGCGCCCAGCGCATCCAGCGGGTCGCCGACCTCATGTACGAGGCGGGCATGCTCAAGCAGAAGGTGAACGCGGCTTCCATGATCTACTCCCAAGGATGACGGGCGCGGTCCCCAGGCAGGCGCGCGCCCAGGCCGAGCTGAGGAAGGTCGCCCGCCACACCGCCGGCGTGGCGGGCTTTCTGCTGGTGTGGCAGATCCTCGGAATGTCGGGCCTGTTCAGCTGGCTGCCGCCGGCGACGGCCACGCTGGCGCGGACCATCACGCTGGCCGTCGACCCGGCCTTCCTCGACGACCTGCGGGGAACGCTCACGGCCGCGCTCATCGGGCTGCCGCTCGCCGTCCTGGTCGCCGTACCGATCGGCCTGGTCCTGGGAACGCTGCCGGCAGTGGAGGAGGCCACCCGGGTGTTCGTGGAGTTCCTGCGGCCCATCCCTTCGGTGGCGCTGATCCCGCTGGCCCTGTTCTTCTTCCAGCCCGAGCTCAACGCCAAGGTGGCGCTCATCGTCTTCGCCGCTTCCTGGCCCATCCTGATCAACACCATGTACGGCGTGCGGGACGTGGACCCGGTCAGCGAGGAGACGCTGCGCTCCTTCGGCTTCGGACGAGGCGCGATCCTCTGGTGGGTGTCCCTGCCCAGCGCGGCCCCCTTCATCGCGACGGGCGTGCGGCTGGCCGCCTCCGTCACGCTCATCCTGGCGATCAGCGTGGAGTACTTCGTCGGCGGTTCGAGCGGCATAGGCAGCTTTCTCATCGAGGCGAGCACGGGCGTCGGCGCCGACGCGATGATCGACGTGATCGCGGCCCTGCTGTGGTCCGGCGCGATCGGGCTCGTCGTCAACACCGTTCTCGTACGTACGGAGCGACGGCTGTTCAGGTGGCGGACGACATGATCCGCAGCACTGTCAGGCGGCTGTGGCTGGTCCCTGTCGTCCTGATCGGCTGGGAGCTGCTCGCGCGGTCCCTCGGCAATCCGTACCTGCCGGCGCCGGCCGTGATCGTGACCCGCATGTACGACATGTGGTTCTCCGGGCCGTACGTCCTCACCGAAGAGGCAGTCGGCAATTTCGTCCCCAGCCTCGTCAGGGTGGTCGGAGCCTGGTGCGTGGCCGTGGTCGTGGGAGTGGCGCTCGGCGTGGCACTCGGCAGGAGCGCCGGGCTGGCCGACTACGTCGAACCGCTGATCGAGTTCGGCAGGGCGGTGCCGCCGCCCGCCATGCTGCCGGTCTTTCTCGTGCTGTTCCAGATGGGCACCCAGGTGCAGGTCGCGACGATCGTCTTCGGCATCGTGTGGCCGATCCTGCTCAACTCCATCGACGGCGCCCGCAACCTGGACAACCTGCAGATGGAGACGGCCGCTGTCTTCGGCGTGTCCGCACGCCTGCGGCTCACCCGGATCATCCTGCCGGGGGCCTCGCCGAAGATCTTCGCAGGCCTGCGCCTGAGCGTCTCGCTGGCGCTGATCCTGATGGTCATCTCAGAGCTCAAGGGCAGCACCGAGGGGATCGGCTACCTCCTCAACCTGGCCGGCAACAACGCCGACATGCCGGCCATCTGGGCCGGCGTCCTGCTTCTCGGCGTGCTCGGCTTCACCTTCAACACCCTGTTCCTCTTGGTGGAGCGGCGCGTGCTCAGCTGGCACCGCGACGCACACCACATCGCTTAGGAGGCGTCCTCTCTGTGACCGAGACCCTGTTGAAGAACGTGAAGGTCGTCACCCACGATCGGGATGAGCCGGTCGACGCGGACATCGCCATCGCGGGCGGCCGCATCGTCCGGGTCGAGCCGGGGCTCTCGACCGACGGCGAGGTGATCGACGGTGGCGGCAAGCTCGCCTTCCCCGGGGTCGTGGACGCCCACCAGCATTGGGGGATCTACAACCCCCTGTCCGAGGACACCGAGTCGGAGAGCCGGGCCTGCGCCCAAGGAGGCGTCACGACGGCGCTCACGTACATGCGGACCGGCATGTACTACCTCAACAGAGGCGGCCCTTACGCGGAGTTCTTCCCGGAGGTGCTCAAGCAGTCCGAGGGCAGGGCCTACGTCGACTACGGATTCCATCTGGCGCCCATGTCGAGCGGGCACATCGACGAGTTACCCGCGCTGGTCGAGCGGTTCGGGGTGCCGTCGTTCAAGATCTTCATGTTCTACGGCGGGCACGGGCTGCACGGGCGCTCCGACGACCAGAGCTCCTTCCTCATGCTGCCCGAGGGGGAGCGCTACGACTACGCGCACTTCGAGTTCGTGATGCGCGGAGTGCAGGCGGTCAGGGAGCGCCTGCCCGACCTGGCCGGCGAGATCTCGCTGTCGCTGCACTGCGAGACGGCCGAGATCATGACCGCCTACACCAGGCTCGTCGAGGAGGCCGGACAGGTGGAAGGGCTGGCCGCCTACAGCGCCTCCCGTCCTCCGCACTCCGAAGGGCTGGCGGTCTTCATCGCCTCCTACCTCGCCCACGAGACGGGACTGACCAACGTCAACCTGCTGCACCTGTCCTCTCGCAAGGCCATGGACGCCGCCGTACGCATGGCGGCGACCTTCCCGGCCATCGATTTCCGGCGCGAGGTCACGATCGGCCATCTGCTCGCCGACGTGGACACGGCCGACGGCATCGGGGGCAAGGTGAACCCGCCGATCAGGCCGCGCGAGGATGTCGAGGCCCTGTGGGAGTACGTGCTCGACGGCACCGTCGACTGGGTCGTCAGCGACCACGCCTGCTGCCGCGAGGAGGCCAAGTTCGGCACGCCACGGGAGAACGTCTTCCTGGCGAAATCCGGCTTCGGCGGGGCCGAGTACCTGCTGCCCGGCCTGATCACCGAGGGCCGCCGCCGGGGTCTGCCGTACGGCCGGATCGCCGCGCTGACCTCCCGCAATCCCGCCGAGCGGTTCGGCCTGCGCGGCAAGGGCGTGATCGCCCCCGGGTTTGACGCCGACATCTGCCTGGTCGATCCCGCGCGACCATGGACGGTGCGCGCGCGGGACTCGGAGTCGAGACAGGAATACACACCGTTCGAGGGCTTCGAGATGACCGCCAGGGTGACGGACACGTTCGTACGCGGCAGTCGTGTGCTGGACGACGGCAAGATCGTGGGCGCTCCGACAGGCCGTTACCTGCCCCGGCCGGTGTGATGACCTGCGCCGGTGGGGCGCAAGGTCAGCACGTCTCCCCGGGGGGCGACGTCCTGCATCGTGTGATGATCTCGGCCATCGTGCTGCGGAACTGCTCGCGTTCGAGGGGCGAGAGGTGCGAGGTGAGATCGCCGAGCTCCGCGCTCACCTCGGCGTGGAAGGCGATCGCAGCCTGGCGGCCGGCGTCGGTCAGCGTCACCTGGACTGCGCGCCGGTCACCGGGTACGGATGAGCGCTGGGCGAGGCCGCGGCGCTCGGCACGGTTCATGAGGCCGGTGAGCGCGGCCTTCTCCACGCCGAAGCAGCGGGCGAGCTCGGCCATGCCTCTGGGGCCGCCGAGCAGCACGCACAGGAGCTTGGCCTGGACGGGGGTCAGGTCGTGGCGTTCGGAGATGCGGGTATAGAGGCCCTGCACCAGGCTGGTGAGCTGGACCAGCCCGGTGGCGACGTCCATGTGCGCGCCGTCGTCTCCGTCGATCGCGCACCCCTGCCCGGCTGCCGCGGGGTCCGCGATCGCCTGCGCCGTCTCATCCACGGCACTACGGTACAGTACGCGTATAGTTAATGGCGCATACAGTCTATGGCATGAACTTTCACGGCCTGTGAGGGCTGCCGTTCAGCCATGACCGCGAGATCCACGTGCAGCGGGATGATCACACGTCCGTGATGCGGATCCCCGTGTGCGCCTTGTAGCGGCGGTTGATCGCGATCAGGTTGGCGGTCAGCGCCTCCACCTGGTGGGCGTTGCGCAACCGCCCGCCGTACACGCCGCGCATACCCGGCACCGCGTCGGCCAGCGCGCGCACGATGTCGGTGGCCTCGCGGTCGTCGCCCAGCACGAGCACGTCAGTGTGCAGCTCGGCGATCGACAGGTCGGCGAGCTGCACGGCCGAAACGTGGTGGAAGGCGGCCGTCACCCGGGACTCCGGCAGCAGCTTCACCGCCTGCTGCGCGGCACTGCCGTCCTCGACCGGGAGCGCGAACGGGCCCTGCTGGTCGAAGCCGAGCGGGTTCACGCAGTCGATGACGATCTTGCCGGCGAGCTGGTCCCGCAGGGAGGTCAGCAGCTCGCCGTGGCCCTCCCACGGCACCGCGACGAGCACGACGTCCGCGATGGCGGCCGTGCCCTCGTTGTTCATGCCGGTCACGCCCTCGCCCAGCTCGGCGGCGGCCGCCTCGGCACGCTCGGAGCTCCGCGAGCCGATGACCACCTTGATGCCGGCCCTGGACCAGCGCAGCGCGAGGCCCTTCCCCTGCGGGCCGGTCCCACCGAGCACACCCACCGTCAGACTTGTCACGTCGGTCATGATTTCCTCCTGTATTGAACTCGCCCGGCGTTCACGGCCGGATCGTGTAGCGGTGGTCGAAGGGGAGAGTGAACGCCCCGAGCCCGATCCCGGCCGCGACGGCGAGATCGTCCTCGGTGTCCACATCGCACCTCAGCGACGCCAGCGACCCGCCGACCCGCACGGCGCCGGTGGCGGCGTGCGCGTCCGCGGACCGCCGGCCGAAGCGCGGGCGGAGCGGCTCCCCGGGTGCGGCCAGCAGCAGCGTGGTCCCGGTGCCCGGCCGGTCCGCGCAGTACGCCCGCCGGCCGGCGGCCTCCTCGATCGCCGCGGACAGGTCGGCAGGGCGCAGCGCGGGCAGGTCTGCCTGCAACGCGCCCACCGTGCTCCCCGGCGTGCTGCCCAGGTACTCCGCCCCGAACGTCAGCGCCGCGTTCAGGCCGGGCAGGCCACGCTCGTCGAGGCACTCCACGCCGGTGCCGGCCAGTGCCGCCGGGATCCGCTCGTCCTCGCAGACCACCAGGACCCGCCGCACCCCGGCGGCCTGCGCGGCCGCCGTCACGGTGTCCAGCAGCAGCGCGAGTACGAGGTCGGCGTGCCCGTCCGCCGGCACGGCGCCGCGCAACCGCGACTTCGCCCGGTCCAGCCTCTTGATCGGGACGACCAGGTCCACCCCACCGCTCCTCACGCTGCGAATATAGTTAATGTCATGTACTGTATGCGTCACTAACGACAATAGCCCGCCTTCGCGGGGCATCGCACCGCGGCCCGGCGATCTCCAGCCGGCCCGCACCCAACATTCGGAGAGCGTCAATGCCGAAACTTCGGGCCTGACCCGTACTCAGAAAGGGACCACATCCATGGAGGAAGTCACATGAGCTTCAACACACCTGCTGGAACCCGCGGCGCCCGCGTGCCGTCCGGATGGGCGTTCCGATGGTTGAACAAGCTGATGGCGAGGCGGATCCGCCGCAAGGGCGGCACGTTCATGGGCTTCAACGCCCTGGTCCTGACGACCGTCGGCGCCAAGAGCGGACTGGAGCGTACGACTCCCGTCGGCTGGTTCCCGGGTAAGGACGGCAGCTGGCTGATCGTGGCGTCGGCGGCCGGGGCGGCGGGGAACCCGTCGTGGTACTACAACCTCGCCGCCAATCCCGACAAGGTCCAGATCGAGGTCGATGGCCGCAAGACAGCCGTGGTCGCCGAGCAGCTGCTCGGGGTCGAGCGCGCGGACGCCTGGCAGCAGATCATCGCCGCCGCGCCCCGTTTCGGGCAGTATCAGGTGAAGACCGACCGGGAACTGCCGATCATCCGCCTGGTTCCGCGATCCACTCAGGAGTCTGCCTGAATGACGGCCGTCCGGCTCTGACCCGAGGCGGTGCGGGCCGATAACGCCTTACTGTCTGAACAGGTAAGCCGTATAGGCTGATACCTGTCCAAGCAGTTTCACACCGCAGTGAGGGCTCATGAGCCAGCCGAAGAAGGCGGCCCCCAGCCGGTCGGCCGCCGAAGCCACGGTGTCGGCGAGCGTGCCCGTGCCGGCCTCCGCCCATGCCGGCCCCCTCAGCCATGCGATCTTCCGCGTGGCCCGCCTGCACCGCATGCTCGCCGGGCAGCTCCTGCGCCGCGTCGGCCTCCACCCCAGCCAGGAACTGGTCATGATGCAGCTGTGGGACCGCGGCCCTCAGCGTCAGACGGATCTCGTCCGCCTGCTCGGCTCCGATGCCGCCACCATGACGCGCACCATCCAGCGCCTCGAGCACGCCGGCTTCGTCCGCCGCTGCCCCTGTGCCACCGACAAACGCGCCACCATCGTCGAACCGACCGCCGCGAGCAACGCCCTTCGCCACGAGGTCGAACGCATCTGGGCCGAACTCGAGAGCAGCACCACCGGCGATCTGACCCCCGAGCAGCAGAGCGAAGCCGGCGGGCTCCTGCAGCAGATCGAGGAGAACCTCGCCCGCGCCGCGGCGCAGGAGACCTGAACCGGCTCTTCGACGAGGTAGGCGCCCGGCCGAGGTGACCGGCCGGGCGCCGTGCTGATCGCCTCTGGCCCGGGATCAGGTGAGGGTGGGGTAGTCGGTGTAGCCGCGGTGGTCGCCGCCGAAGAAGGCGGCGGGGTCAGGGGTGTTGTACGGCCCGTCGGTCGCGAGGCGGGCCGGCAGGTCGGGGTTGGCCAGGAACAGCGCGCCGAAGGTGATCATGTCGGCGGTGCCGTCCTCCACGAGTTCGAGCGCGTCAGGCCCGGTGGGGGCAGGGTGGGTGAACGGGTTGAGGATGAACGCGCCGGGCCACTCCTTGCGCAGGCGGCGGGTCAGGTCGCGGTCCGGGTTCTCCACCAGGTGCAGGTAGGCCAGGCCGAGCGGGGCCAGGCGTGTCACCAGGGTGCCGTAGGTCTCCTCGATGTCGTCCTCGGCGATGTCGTTGTAGGGGTTGCCGGGCGAGATGCGCAGGCCCACCCGCCGGCCGCCGATGGCCTTGACCACCTCGGTGGCCACCTTGACGGCGAAGCGGATCCGGCCGTCGACCGAGCCGCCCCAGGCGTCGGTGCGGCGGTTGCTGTTGGGGGCGAGGAACTGCTGGATCAGGTAGCCGTTGGCGCCGTGGAGTTCCACTCCGTCGAACCCGGCGGCCACCGCGTTACGTGCCGCGGCGGCGAAGTCGTCGATGGTCTGGAGGATCTCGGCCTCGGTCAGCTCCCTCGGGGTGACGAAGTCCTGAGGGCCCTGGCGGGTGTAGATCTGCCCCTTGGCGGCCACGGCGGAGGGGGCGACCGGGTGCAGGCCGTCCGGCAGCAGGCTGGGGTGGCCGATCCGGCCGGTGTGCATGAGCTGTGCGAAGATCACGCCGCCTTCGCGGTGTACGGCGTCGGTCACCTTGCGCCAGGCGGCGACCTGCTCGGCGGAGTGCAGTCCCGGGGTGTCGGGGTACCCCTGGCCGACCACCGACGGCTGGGTCCCCTCGGTGACGATCAGGCCGGCGTCGGCCCGCTGCGCGTAGTAGGTCGCCATCAGCTCGGTCGGGGCGGCGCCGGGAGCGTACGCGCGGCTGCGGGTCATCGGGGCCATTGCGATGCGGTTGGCCAGGCGCTTGCCGCCCAGCTCGAAAGAGTCGAATGCCGTGGGCATGATCACGTTCCTTGTTCAGAGAGGCGCCGCTCGGGTGCGTCGGCCCGGTACGGGTCCAGCACGTCCACGCGTGCCCCGTCGAGCATCTCGGTCGCCCACCGTCACCTTCTCGATCGAGGCGTCGCGGAGCGCGGCCACGTCGGCGTGCAGGTGCTCACCGTCGAGACCGTCCGGGTCGCCGACGGGGCTGCCGGAGTAGTGGCGGGCGACGATGACCCGCCCGTCGGCGCGCTGGATCACGTGGACGTCGGACGAGATCGCCCGGTCAGGCAGCCTCACGCAGGCGGCGCGCATCGTGCATGCCTCCCAGAGCGCCCCTGGCGAGAACCCTCCTGAGCGGACGGTCTACTGGGTGGAGCGCCACCGCCACCGCGCCTCCAACAGCGCCGCGCTGCACGTCCTGGAAGACGCGCTCACCGACGTGTTCTGACGCCGCGGGGCCTCAGCCCGGGCTGAACCAGCGGGTGAGGGCTGACCTCAGGCTGTCGGGGTCCGCGCCCGCCCAGGCGACGTAGCCGTCGGGCCGGATGAGCAGCGCGGGTGCCGGGGCGTCGTCGGCGGTTGCGGTCACGCGGCGCACTCGGTTCTTCCAGGGCTCGGCGGTGGCGGCGAGGTCGTCGCCGCCGGTGAGGTCAAGCAGCAGAGGGCGGGCGTCGCGCAGGAGCTCGGCGAGGCGCCGTTCGTGCCCGTCGTCGGTGGTCAGGCAGATGGGTGGTACGAACCGGCCGGTGGGGGCGGAGGGGTGTTCTTCGCCCATGTCGTAGCGGACATCGGCGCCCGCCATCAGGGCGGCGACCAGGCGCAGGTTCTCGGTGCGGTCGAGGAGTTCCGCGAAGAGCAGGCGCAGTGCGGTGACATCGCCTCCGGGTGCCATCAGAGCGGTCGCGGCCCGGGTGTGCATGAGCACGCGTTCGCCGCACGCGCGGCGTTCGGTTCCGTAGCTGTCCAGCAGGCCTTCCGGAGCCCATCCCTGCAGCGTGGCGGCGAGTTTCCAGGCCAGGTTGGCCGCGTCCTGCAGCGCCAGGTTCAGCGTCGGCCCGTGACTTACCTGTGCGGCGTCGCCGGCGATGAAGACCCGGCCGTCGCGATAGCGGTCAGCGAGCCGGGAGTTCCGGCCGCACAGGCGGCGGAGCATGGTGGGCGCGCCCTCGGGCGGCGGAGCCAGGGGAAGGCGCACTCCGAGGACCCGTTCGACGCTCTCCTCCATCTCGGCCGGCGTCATCGGCGCACCCGGCCCCGGGAAGGTGCCTGCCGGGTGATCTTCCCATTCGGCCGTGTTGACCAGCGGCCGCTCCGGATCGTACGCGAGGAGGGTGAAAACGCCCCGGTCGGTGCGGTGGAAGTGCGCCGGGATCTCGCCGAGGCCCTCGATCACGACACGTCCCCCCGGCGCGAAACGGAAGCGGTCGCTCGGCCCGATCAGGGCCGAGCGGTCGACGACGTTGTCGTCGCTGATGCCGGGGAAGGCGATACCCGCCTGCTTCCGGACCAGGCTGTGGCCGCCGTCGCAGCCGACGAGGTATCGGGTGGACAAGGTCGTCTCGGTCCCGTCCGAACCGCGTGCCACGACGTCGACCCGGTCATCGGTCTGGCTCAAGGACAGCACCTCCCAACCTCGTCGGACATCCGCGCCGAGTTCCGCCGCGCGCTCGTTGAGCACCTGTTCCAGGTCGCGCTGGTTGACCGGCAGGAGATACATCGGGTTCTCCTTGCCGAGCGCGTGCAGCGGCAGCGGCATCCCGCCGAAGAAGAACCCAGGCGCGGGCGCCGGTGCTCCTCGGCCTCCGCAGCGTTCGAAGAGGCCACGGTTGTCCAGCAGGCGCACGACCTGGCCGGCGAGGCCGTGCGCCTTGTCCGCCAGGTCTGGTTCCGGGCGTCGTTCCAGCATCAGAGGCCGAATCCCCGCGAGGCGAAGCTCGCAGGCGAGGAAGAGGCCGGTGGGCCCGCCTCCGACGATGATGACGTCGAACATCGCTGACGCTCCCTTAGGGTACACGGCTGTATCTAATGGGGGACACCGTAGGTGGCCGCGATAAGATACGCAAGTGGATCGTAAGCGCGAGCGGAGCGCGGGTGAGCGCGAGGCGGCCAGGGTGACCGGGGTGACCGGGGAGCAGGCGGCGGAACGTGGTGCCGGCGGCGGCTCGACCCGCGACAGTGGCGCCTCCCGCGACAGTGGCGTGTCCCGTCGCCGTGGACCCAAACTCGAGGACGCGATCCTCGACGCCGCGTGGGACGTGCTGGTCGAGCACGGATATCACGGCTTCACCTACGAAGCGGTCGCCGCCCGCGCCGGCACGAGTCGTCCTGTGCTCTACCGGCGCTGGCCGCAGCGCGACGATCTGCTGCTGGCCACTCTCGCCAAGTTCTGGCAGCCGATCGCGGTGCCCGACACCGGCAGTCTCCGCGATGACGCGATCGGCTTCCTGCGCAACGCCGACGCCGACCGCGCAGGCATGATCACGTTGATGAGCGTGCAGCTGGTGGGCTACTTCCGCGACACCGGCACCAGCCTCGGCGAGCTACGTGACACCCTCCTTGCGCCTGGCCAGGCGACCGCCTTCGAGATGATCGTCGCCCGCGCGGTCGAGCGCGGCGAACTGCCCGACGTGCCGCGTTCGTCCCGCGTGGTGAATTTGCCGTTGGACCTGCTGCGCCACGACATGTTCATGACGATGCGCGCGGTGCCGGACGAGTCGATCGTCGAGATCGTGGACGAGGTGTGGCTGCCGCTGCTGGGGGTGCCTGGGGTCCCGTCCGCGTCCTCATGATCCTGTGGTCCGTTGGGTGGCATGGGCGTCGGCGGGTACGGCTCGCAGCAGTGAGCGCAGCAGTCGCGCGGCGGTCTCGGCGGGCACTTCGCCTGGTGTGTTCATGATCTGGGAGGCGAGTCCGTCGACGAACGTGTGCAGGAGCGCCGCCCAGAGCTCGACCTGGGCGTCAGGGTGCGGGAACGTGGCCTGGTCCGGTTCGCGGGTCGGCTCGTGTCCGCGCAGGGCGGCGATGCACTGGCGGTACAGCGCCCGTTGGTCGTTCCACGTCACAGAGCCTCCTTCCGGAGGGTGTCGGCGCTCCCATTCCACGACGGCTGACCACAGCGCGTATTCCTCGCGCCGCTCCGCATCGAGCGGCAGCATCTCCTCCACGATCGTGGCGACCCCCTCGACCACCGAATCTGCGGTGCGGGGCCGCTGGATGCGGGGGAGGACCCGGCGGCGGAGGGTGTCGGTGGTGGCCTGCACGACGTAGGCCTGCAACTGGTGCTGATTGCTGAAGTAGTGCCGCAGGGAACCGGTGGACCAGCCCGCTTCGGCGGCGACTCCGCGGACGGTCACGCCGGCAAGGCCCTCGCGCAGGATCACCCGGATGGCGGCCGCGCCGAGCTCGGCCCGTCGCTGGTCATGATCAACGAGTCGCGGCACCTCCACATGTTAACACGGCCGTGCTAGCTTAGCTAACACGGCTGTGTTAGTACGGCTCGCCGGCTCTCGGGAGGAGACAGGCTTGTCGATCCAGACGATCGGGGCGGTGCTCGGACTGGCTCTGCTCGACACGCTGAGTCCCACCGTGATCGGGATAACTCTCTACCTGCTGCTGGCCAGGCCACGCCGCGTGGGCGCGCTGCTCGGCGTGTACCTCGGATCGGTCGCGATCGCGTACTTCGTCCTGGGCGTACTGCTCATGCTCGGGCTCGGCGCCGTCGTGCCGGTCGTTGATGACACCGTGTGGGCCTGGGGGCAGGCCGTCCTCGGCGTAGCGCTCATCGTGGGAAGCTACTTCATTCCCGACAAGAACTCCGAACGCGCATCCATCCGGGCCGCTCGGTCCTACACCATGCGCTCGATGCTGCTGTTGGGACTGGGGACCTGGCTGTTCGAGTTCGTCACCGCCGTGCCGTACTTCGCCGCGCTCGGCATCATGACCGCGGCCGACCTGCCCGCCGTTCAGTGGTCGCCGCTGCTCGGCGGGTACGTGACCATCATGGTGATCCCGGGCATCCTGCTCTTTGCCGTCTGGGCCGCCTTGGGTGACCGGATGCGCGGCCGGTTCGAACGGTGGCAGTCCAAGCTCTCTTCCGGATCCCGCACCACCCTGCGGTGGATCGTCGGGATTGCGGGATTCCTGATCCTCCTGGACGCGGCACCCGATCAGATCACCCTCACGATGAGTCCGTAGTCGGGACGGGGTGGCGCCGCCGTATCCGGACGCCGAAGCAGGCAGGTGGCCGACAGCACCCAGCGCTCACAACGTCATGAGCCCACTGCGCCGCTGTCCGGCGACTCGGCCGTGGCCAGGCGCAGGATCGGATCGAGCAGACCCGGGAAGCGGTCGCGTAGATCGTCGGCGCGCAGCCGGATCCGCCGGTGCCGGCCGTCGACGGACATGCTGATCAGCCCCGCCTCGCGCATGATCCGCCAGTGGTTGGTCAGCGTCGACAGCGGCACGTCCATGCCGTCGGCGAGGGCGGCACAGGTCGAGTCGGGCTTGACCGAGGCGCGCCGCACCAATTCCAGGCGCACCGGATCGCCGAGCGCGTGCAGCACTGGCGCGAGCGTCAGTGCCGCACGCGCGGGCTCGGGGAGCTGTCGCATGCCTCCACGATATCCCATTGTTCGACAGTTCGGTATTATCGAACTATGGTGACGGGAGCCACCCACACCATGAGAGGGACCAGCGTTGACCGCACACGAAAGCACGACGAAAGCCGGATCGTCTGAGGCCGTAGGCACGCGATCGAACCGGGCGGCGTTGCTCACCGTGACCTGCCTCGGGCAGTTCATGGTGCTGCTCGACAGCACGATCGTCGGTGCGGCACTGCCCGATATGCAGCAGCGCTTACACACCCAGTTGACCGGTCTGCAGTGGATTGTCGACGCCTACGTGCTGCTGGTCGCCATGCTGTTGCTGTCCGGCGGCGTCTTCGCCGACCGCTTCGGTCGCAAGCGGGTGTTCCTGGCCGGCGTCGTGGTGTTCACCGCCGCGTCCGTGCTGTGCTCCGTCGCGCCCTCGATCGGCTGGCTGATCACCGGACGGGTGGTGCAGGGCATCGGGGCTGCGGCGCTGAGCCCCGCCTCGCTGGCGCTGCTCGCCACCGCGTACCCCGTTCCGCAGGAACGGGTCAAGGCGATCGGGCTGTGGGCCGGGTTCAGCGGCATCGGCCTGGCCGCCGGGCCGTTGGCCGGTGGCGTCCTGGTGGACGCCTTCGGCTGGCCCGCCATCTTCCTCGTCAACGTGCCCATCGGCGCGGTCCTGCTGCTGGCCGGTCTGCGCATCCTGGGCGAATCCCGCAATCCCGGCGCGCCGGCGATCGACGTCCCGGGGACGGTCCTGTCCGTCCTGGGGGTGGGGGCGCTGACGTACGGGCTGATCGAGGGCGGTGCCCGCGGCTGGACCTCGCCGCTGATCCTGGGCAGCTTCGCCGCCGCGGTGGTGATCCTCGCCGTCTTCGTCGTCGTCGAAGGACGTGGTACGACGCCGATGCTGCCGCTGCGGCTGTTCCGTCAGCGGCTGTTCACGGTGTCCAACACGGCGATGGCCGTGGTGGGTTTCGGGCTGATGGGTTCGGCCTTCTTCTTCTCGCAGTTCTTCGTGTACGTCCAGGGCAGTTCGATCCTCCGTGCCGGCCTGCAGACCCTGCCCGCCACTCTCGCCATGGTGATCGTCAGCCCGTTCGCGGGCCGGTTCGCCGCCACGTACGGCTTCCGGGTCGTGGTCACCATCGGCCTGGCGCTGGCCGGGCTGGGGCTGCTGGCGCTGGGCTTCGCGCACGCGGACACCGCCTACGGGAATGTGTGGTGGCGGCTGGCCGTCGTCGGCATCGGTTTCGCTCTGACCATGTCCCCGCTGACCGGTGCGGCCATCCAGGCGGTCAGCCCGCAGGAGGGAGGCCTCGCGTCGGGCATCAGCAGCACCACCCGGCAGATCGGCGCGGTGCTCGGCGTGGCGGTGCTCGGAGCCGTCGTCCGCACCCGGGAATCCGGTGGCGCGTCGTTCGAGGCCGGCCTCAACAGCGCCTTCATCGTGGCCGGCGTCGTCACCTTGGTGGGCGCCGTGTTCACCGGGCTGTGGCTGGTGAGGTCCAAGCCCGCGGAAGTCTCGGCGCCGCGGGCTCGACCCACTGACTCACCCACGGCCACGACACCGTCCTGACCTGCCCGGTCCGAACGCCGCCCAGGGCCCGCATACCGGATGGGTTACGCCATGGCCCTTCGGCATGGTCGCTGTCACAATCTGAGCGATAGCTCATGGTGACATCCACCCTGCTGGAGGTCTTGTGCTGGAAGCGACGGGGGCAAACGGCACACCGCGCATCGTCCTCGTCGAGTACTTCCTGAGCGAAGACCGCGCCCTGGTCTTCGGCATCACCGCCGACTCACCCGAAGCGGACCTGGTCACTCTGCCCGTTGCGCGTACGGAGGTTCGCGCGCTGGCCGAGCGGATCCGCGCGGAGCTGGCCGGGGGCCGTCCGGCGCTGGGCGGGCTGCTGCGCGAGAAGCTTCTGACCCAGTTGGTGGCGCCCGTGACGCGCTGGGCGCGGCCGGGGGACCTGGTGTACCTCGTCCCGCACGATGTGCTGCACCGGTTACCGCTGCACGCCGTGCCCGTGGACGACGGGGTTCCGCTGTCCCGCCGGAATGCGGTGGTGGTGACGCCGAGCGCGTCCGTACTGCAGTACTGCCTGGCCAAGCGGACGGAGCGGCGGCGCGACTCGGCCCTGATCGTCGCGGACCCGCCCTCCGAACGTCCCCTGGTCTTCGCCCGCGAGCAGGCGCAGGCCATCGCGGCTCGGCTCGGCTCGACCCGCATGCTGACGGGCGGGGCGGCCTCGCGGGCGGAGCTGCTGGCTGCGCTCGCGGCGAAGGACGCCACCCCCGCGATCCTGCACTTCGGCGCGCACGGCGTCTTCGACCCCGACGAGCCCATGAGATCCGGCATCGAGCTGGCCGACGGGCGCCTGACCGCCGAGGACATCCTCGGCCTGGCTCTCGACGTGGACCTGGTGACGCTGGCCGCGTGCGAGACCGGCGTCAGCGACAGGCGGCCGGGCGACGAGCTGATCGGGCTGACCCGCGCCCTGCTCTACGCGGGCGCGCCGTCGGCGCTGGTGACCCTGTGGCGCGTGGACGAGCTGTCGACCAGCATGCTGCTGCGCGACTTCTACGCCGCGCTGGCCGGCGGCACCTCGAAGGCCGAGGCGCTGCGGCAGGCCCAGGCCCTGCTGGCCGAGCGGACGCTCGCCGACGTAGTCGCCCACGCCCGCGAGTCACGCGGACGGCTCGGCGACGATCCCGCCGCGACGGCGGTTCTGGTCCGTGAGGAGGCCCGCATGCTGGCCCGTTCCGGCGACGGCGAGGCGGCGCGGCGGCTCCTCGCCGACACGCTCCTGACGCCTGGCCTGAGCGCCCCGGACCTGGAGCTGCTACGGGTGGCCCAGAAGCAGATCATGCTCGCCGGGCGCGCCGCCGACGCCGGGGCCCGCTCCCAGGTGTTCGCGGACCCCTACTACTGGGCCCCCTTCGTCCTCGTCGGCGACTGGTACTGAGAGGTGGAGATGGGTGAGGTGACATCGGGGCGACCGGTCTCCGAGCTGGCGGACGCCGGCTTCCTCCACGGGGAGACCGTCCCCGAGCAGGTGGGGGAGCGGCTGTTCGTGCTCGTGGACGCGCAGGGTCGCACCGCCGGCCTGGTGGGGCCGACCGGACCGGGTCCCGCGATCGCGATTCCCGCCGACACTCCGCTCGCGGCGGTCCTGAACTCCGAGGACGTGCTGGACGCGCTGCTCGCCGGCGCCGACGCGCTGGTCCTCACCGATCCCGGGGAACGCCCCGTCGGCGTCGTGCCCCTGCCGGCCGTACGCGCCGAGCTGGCCCGCGCGCTGGCCGACCCCCACGAGCTCGGCGCCGGGGACGGGCTCCGCCGGCCCAGGTCGCTGGCGCCGCCCCTCCGCATCCGCTGCCGTACCTGCGGGGAGGTCAACACCTTCACCCGCTTCCAGCAGACCGAGACCTACGCCTGCGTCTCGGGCCACGACTTCGTGCCGTTCTACGGGGCGCACTGACGTGGGTGGCCTGTTCGACGCGCTCTTCGGCGCCCTCGACCGCCGGCTGTTCTCCACGGTGCTCATCCCGATCCTGATCTTCCTGGCCGCGCTCGGCGCGCTGATCGCCGGGGGAGTGGGCTGGACGGAGACCCTGCGCTGGTGGACCGGCATGAACGCCGAGTCGCGCATCCTGCTGACCCTGCTGGCGCTGGTGCTGGTGCTGCTGTCGGCACAGCTGTTCGCCGCGCGGCTGCCCGCCCTGATCAAGCGGTATCAGGGCGAATGGCGCGACCTGCCCGGGGGCGGGCGGCTGGCGGAGCGGCTCACCCGCCGGCACCAGGTGTTCTTCCAGTGGCTCACGGAGGAGGACGATCGGTGGGCTTCGTACCCCGCGAGCGAACGGCAGCTCATGCCGACCACATTCGGGAACATCCTGCGGGGCGCCGCCGAGCACAGCGCCGACCGCTACCGCCTCGACTCCGCGACCGCCTGGCCGCGCCTGTATCCCGTGCTGCCGGAGGCGTTCCGTCAGGCGTTCGCCCTGGCCACCGCGGACCTGGAACTCGCGATCACGATCAGTGCGCTCGGCGGCGCGTACGCGGTCGCCGGAGGGCTGCTGGGGGCGTTCCTTCTGCCCTGGTACGGGGCTCTTCTCTGCTTCTCCGGCGGCCTGCTGGTCGCCTGGGGCGGCTACCGGGCGGCGATCCGCGCCGCCGAACCGTACGGGCAGCTCTACCGGGCGGCGTTCGACGTGCACCGCTGGCTGCTGCTGGACGCCATCGGGCTGGAACGTCCTGCCGACTTCGACGCCGAGTTGAAGCAGTGGACCGCGCTCGACCAGATGTGGATGCGCGGCAGCGTGAGCACCGACCGGGTCGCCCACCTCGGCTACCCGAAAGGCCCGTCCTCCGCTTCCGAAAGCGGCGAACCATCGCATACGCGGCTCCCCGAGCCGTCGCCAGAGCCGTCGTCCGGGCCGTCGTCGGAGCCCTCGCATGAGCCTTCGGACGAGCCCTCGCATGAGCCTTCGGAGGAGCCTTCGGAGGAGCCCTCGCCCGAGATCGAGCGGCCGCCCAGCGTGGCCGCCCGCCCGATACCCCCCTCTCGGGTGCGGCGCTCGCGCACCAGCCCGGTGCTCGTCGTTCTGCTCGCCGTGGTGTTCCTCGGGTGCGCCATTCTCACCGTCGCCGCGATCCGGCAGTCCCCTGGCTCCGGCACCGCCGCGCGGGACCTGCCCGCCTACCATGTGCTCACCGCCGGCGACGTGACCGGCGACGTGACCGGCGCCGTCCCCGACCGCCTGATCGGCCGGTACACGCTCCGGCCGATCTCGGCGGCGTCACCGGTCGCGCCCGGCGATCTCGGGCCGCCGCTGCCCAGCGGGCGCCTGTCCGGACGTTCCGCCCTCGCTCTCGGGCCGCCCCAGGTGACAGTCACGCCCGCGCTTGGCCGAGGTGGGATCACCACAATCCGCGTCATTCCGAAGAATCGCGACGAGGACCCCGTCACCGTCCCGGGCGCCGTGGTGCTGGACGTCCTGGGCGAGCGTGGTGTCGTCCTGGCCGTCACGCGGGACCAGCTGGCCGAACTCACGGCCGCCCTGCCCGACGGCACCGTTCACCTCGTGCTCGAACTCCCCTAGGGAGGATTCATGCGGGTCAACCTCAGGTTCTCCGGGAACCCGGGTTTCGTCGAGAAGGTGCTCTTCAACGCCAACCTTTCCGTGCGCATGTGGCAGGAAGGCGCGGTGGTGGCCACCTTCCGGCCGGGCCGGGTCGTGTGGTGGGCGCTGGCCGGGCTGCTGGCCGTCGAGCCGTACACGTCGGTGTTGCGGGCCGGGCCGGGGGCGCTGGCGTGCGTCGCCGCGCTGGGACTGGCGCTCGGGCTCCTCGGCTGTCTGGCGGCGCTGGCCGGTGGCGCCGTGATGGTGGCGGGCGGCGTACCGTTCGCGGACCTGTCCTGGTGGACGATCCCGCTGCTGGCCGGCTGGGCTGTCGGGGCGCTGCCCCGGCAGCAGGTGCAGGTACGCGTCGCCCGGACCTTCTGCGTTCTCGTGACGGCCGTGCCGATCACGGCCCTCTGGGCGCAGAGCCGCTCGTGGCCGACCGCACTGATCACCGTGCTGATCATGTACGTGCTGCTGATCCGCCCGCACTTCGGCATGGTGGGCATCACCACGGCGGGGATGACCCGCTGGCACCGCTGCCAGATCTGGCTGGGCGCGGTCATCTGGCTGCTCGGCACGATGCTGCTCGCCCTGGGGCCGGCGGGGGACTGGTTCATCCGTACGTGGCCGCCGGGCGTGCTGGGATTCGTCGTCGGCACGGTTGGCGTAGCAGCGGCCATGTTGATCATGAAGTTCGTGTTCCTGCTGGTCGGCCGGGGCTCGCTGGCCAAGGTCACGCTCATCAAAGCGCCCGTCGGCATGCGGCTCAACCGTGACAGGTTCTCCGGCCTGTACGCGGCGGAGCTGGGGCTGGGGTGGTTCTGCGTGATGGCGGCGGGCGTCTTCCACGACGACCTGAGCGCCCTGATCGGCTCCAGCCTCGCCCTGGCTCTCTTCAACACGCCCCATGCCGGGCGCCGGATCGAGGTTCCCATCCGCCACACCATCGACCGCCTCGACGCCGCGCACTATCTCTTCTCCGTCGGGCCGCGCCGCGAGCAGCTCAGGACCGCCTGGTCCGACGAGCTCGGCAGGGCGCTCGCCGCCATGGGACGGATCCGTGTCACCCTCGGCCTGCTGAAGCCGCTCCAGGACGGGCCGCGGCAGCGCAAGGCCCAACAACTCGAACGCATGTGGAACATCCACATCAACTCCGCCCTCCAGCTCGTGGAGGTGATGACCGACGAGAGCGAGAAGACGGCCCTGGGCGACATCGACGACACGCTCTGGCTGCCCTTCGAACGGGCCGAGGGACGCCCGCCCCTGCTGGACGTCGCGCTGAAGTGGGCGGATGAGGCGCTGTCCCTGCTCGACCTGGCCGAAAGGACCCACCCGGAGCTGCTGACGGCGGAGGAGCCGCTGCGTTCCACGTACGCCGCGTACCGCTGCTATCTCCACACCGTCCGCGGGCTGGCCAACCGCCTGCACGGCCGCCCCGAGGAGTCGGTCATGGACTACTGGACGGCCGCGCGGCTGTACCGGGACATCGGGGCGGTCAACTCGGAGGCGATGGTCCTGATCAACATCGTCACGATCTTCCCGGGCATCGATCCAGGGCGGCCGACCGCCCGGCGTACGCTTCCGCTGGCCGAGGCCGATGCCGGGGCGCTGCGCGCCACGATGGACGAGCGGGTGCATCCGCAGGTGCGCCGGGAGACCGCGATCAACACCGCGCTGATGCACGCCGGCTACGGCGACCGCCGGACCGCCGAGGAGCTCCTGCGGCGGGCCGCCGCCGTCCCGCTTCCCCCGCCGGGCACGACGACGGCAGGAACGGAGATCATCGGCGTCAGCGTGGACACCGTCCAAGTCAACGTCGGAAGACATCAGCTGCGCGTCACACTCAACCCCTTCGACTACGGTCCTCTCCTGCGCGGCGAGGTGCCGGTGACACGCTTCCTGCCGGACCGCCCGATGAGCAACTCCTGGATCCTGCACGAGCTCATCAGAGGGAGCGCTCCTGTCCCCGGCCGCAACCGGCTCCGCCGGGGCGTCACCGCCGGCGCCGAGGCGACCGGCTTCATGGTGAAGATCCCCGACACCGCGGTCATCGAAAAGTGGATCGAGCGTACGGAGAAGCGCGGCAGTTTCGCGATGAGTGCCCAGTTCCACGAGCTCCTCGGCGTCGCGCTCCGCCCGATCGACCCCTACCCGGCCGCGGGCCATCTCGCCGCCGCCCTCGGCTACCTGCAGTCGGTGCACTTCGGCATCGTCGACGACGAGCTGCGCGGCGCGGCCCGCGGCTCCGCCGAGCTGTTCGCCGAGCTCGTGATCGACCACCTGGCCACGCTGGCCGCCCAGCCGCTGCCACCCGGCGTGCAGCCCGAGCCGGGCAGCCTGGCGGCGTACATCGTCCGGTCGGTGAAGTCCAGGGCGCTGGCCGAACTGCTCGGCGAGACCGTACCCACGCAGGGCGAGAACGCGCTGATGAGGCGCGAGCAGGAGGCCCGCGCGCGCTATCAGGACGCGCGGGACGCGGGCGACCACCACCGGCTCCGGCAGGCCAGGGAGGAGCTCGAGCACTGCTGGGCCGAGCTCGTCGAGCTGGGCGGGCCTGGCGCGGAGTACGCGGCCCTGCGAGCGGGCCTTCCTGTCGAGCAGGAGCGCATGCCCGCACTGCTCGCTCAGCTCGCCACCCCCGGCACCGCCCGGTGACATTTGGGGATGTCCTCGCGGCCGACGTCGGCCTTGCCCAGGCCGCGCCGGGTGTGGAAGTCATCCGGTGCGTTGTTGACGTAGCGCACCGAGCGTTTGGGTCGGCCTCGCGTAGCAAGGAGTGGCGGTGGTCGCGCACGGCCCCGGTCGCGGGCGCGGTTGTCGGTGAGCGGGCCGGCGCAGGTGGCGGGCCGGTCGGCGAGCCAGGCCCCCGCGCATGACCACGGAGGGATCAGAATGGGACGTTAGTCATCGTGTACCACGTCGGAACGAATGTCAGCAGGACCACTGCGCCAAGGACCGCGAACGACATCAGTGCGCGTGAGGTGCTGAGGATCGCGGGTGCGATGGGCCTCAGCTTCCATCGTCCGACCATGACGAACGCCGAGACCCCTCCCAGCAGGAGATTCGCAGGCACCAATGCGTATTCGTCGCGGATGATATGAAAGCCAGCCGCGAGGATCATCGTCAGTGTCAGGCCGGCGGCGGCGAGCGGCGTCACCTTCGGTTTGACCCTCGCCATCGCCGGCAGGATCACGCCGACGCCGCCCAGTACCTCACAGACCCCGATGAAGACGATCAGGGGCTGCGGCACCGCGGCGTACCAAGCCACGGCTCGGGGCGCTGCCGCATACAGAGCTCCGTCGTACAACAGCACTTTGCCGAATCCGCTGCCGGCGAAGAAGAAGCCGAACAACGCTTGAAGTGACCAGAGTGCGCCGTTGAGCGTGAACCTCATTCCGCGCCTCTTGGGCTGCTGCTCAATGTCCTTTACTCCGAGCAGGGTGTCGCTGACGTGCCGGTTCATGTTCTGTCATTACCTTTCTTCGCTGGTTGGGCGTGGGTCATATCGACCCGCTGTGTTCGTGTTCACAGCTTTCCTTCCGGCCTGGCCGGTCCACATCCGTGGTGACCACGGAACCGCACACGGATCGCGTACGGCGGCCATCACGGAGGGGAGTACGGAAGGGATGCGGCAAACTTGCACAGCGGTGACAGAAGCGGAGATCTCCCCTCGGGAAGCCGAGGTGCTGGAACTGCTCGGAGCCCACCCTCCATGCTCGTTCCCCACTCACCACGCCGTGACTGATACCTATGCGGCTCATGCCATGGACGGCGGGTGGCCGGTGTCTCCACCCCTCGGCCTCAGGGCTTCTGGAAGGCCCGGACCCGCTGTCGAAGACAGGCGGTCATCGGGGTCCTGGGGGCCCACCGGATCCGGCGGCGTCGTCCTCTGGTTCGCGTTGCATCTTCCGTACGTCGGGGACGGCGAGGACCAGGGCGGTCGCGGCCACGATGGCGCCGGTGGCGAACCACAGCGTTCGATCGAGACCGAGCCGGTCCGCGGCGGGGCCGGCGGCGGCCGCTCCCAGCGGGGTGAGCCCGAAGGAGCCGAGTGCCTCGTAGGCCGCGATGCGCGAGAACTTCTCGTGTGGCACTTCCTGCCTGAGCGTGGTCATCCAGTTGACGCTGAAGATCTCCACACCGATCCCGGCGAGCAGGGACGCCGCGCAGACCACCAGGAGCGGCGCCCCGGCCGCGAACGCTGCGAGCGGCAGCGCGAGCAGCAGGGCCGCGGAAGCGCCGGAGACCAGCAGTCGCCGCGGCCGCAGCCGCACCATCAGCAGGCCACCGAAGATCATGCCGATCGCGTCACAGGAGAGGATGAATCCCCAGTCGCGCGCCCCGTCGAACTGCCGGTCGGCGGCCAACGCGCCGAGCACGGCGAAGGCCCCGACGCCGACCGCGTTCACGACGGCGAACTGCGCCACCACGCTCCACAGCCACCGTCGCCCGGCGAACTCGGTCCAGCCTTCGCGTAGCTCGCTGACCAAACCCGCACGCTTACGCAGCCGCCCTTCGACCTGCATCCTCATGCCGACCACGGATGCGAGCAGGAAGGTGGCCGCGTCGAAGGCGAGCACCCAGCCCGGACCCACGCCCGCGACCAGAACGCCGCCGAGCGCGGCGCCGGCCACCTGGGCGCCGTTGAGGCCGGTCCGGAAGATGGCGAATGCCTTGCTCGCGTACGCCCGGTCGACGCTGCGCATCAGCAGCCCCTCGGTGGCGGGCATGCGGAAGGCGATGGCGAGTCCGTTGACGGCGGCGAAGATCACCAGCTGCCAGAGCTTGACCGTCTGGGTGAGAACCACCAGCGCGAACAGCGCTTGTGCGAGCGCGCTGACCAGGTTCGCGACGACGATGACCAGGTGTCGTGGCAGCCGGTCGGCCACGACGCCCCCGATCACGAAGAACAGCACCGCGGGCACCGTGCCCGCCGCGGACACCAGGCCGACCGCGGTGCCCGAGCCGCCCGTGTCGAGGATCGCGAACGCGCTCGCGACCGGTGCGGCGGCTGTGCCCAGCGCCGATATGACCGCGCTCGCGATCTGTAACCGGTAGTTGCGGCTCTGCCACGGCCCCGCCTTCACTGTCGACGCCGTGCTCGCTCCGCTCGTGTCCATCCAGTCTCCTGTAATAGTTACAAGCCGGATAGTTTCAATTACGTATATCAGGATTGTCTGTATCCTGAGAGGGTGTCAAGCGAGAAAGCGTCGGCACCTCCCCGGCAGGAGGCACCCCCGTCAGGAGCGGAACTGGCCGAGGCGCTCATGCGCACCACACATGCGCTGCGGCGGTTCGCCGGGCAGCCTTACCTGCAACGCGGCTGGTCCACGTCCCGGGTTCTGCTGATGCTCGCCGTCGACGAAGCGGGCACGCCGCGGATGGGCGAGCTCAAGGACCGGCTGGGCATCACCGGCAGGTCGATCACGTCCCTGGTGGACGGTCTGGAGGACGAAGGCCTGCTGCGTCGGTGCGACGATCCCGACGACCGCAGGTCCACCCGGCTCGAGATCACCGCCAAGGGCCATGAGCACCTCGGCGAGATCAAGGCGCTGCACGCCACGCACGCCGAACTCACCTTCGCCATCCTCGATGACGCCGAACGGAGTGCCCTGCTCGACCTGCTCGACCGGCTCCGTGCCCACGTCGCGGGCCAATCTGCCCGCGCCTGACCAGGACGTGGCGCGGTTTGTCGGCGTCGAGTGCGAGACTCCGCACATGAATCTCCTATCAGGCGACCGACGTGAACACGTCTGAACAGTTCACCTTCGAGCCGACCAACGAAGAGTGGCGGAGCGCGAGGATCGCTCGCGGACAGCTCCGGGACCAGCGGTTTCAGCTGCCCACCGGCGTGACCGATGTGATCTTCGACCGGGCACGACTGGTGAACGTGGACTTCACCGAGACGCGGTTCGTCGGCTTCAACGCCTACGGCAGCGAGTTCGACGGATGCGACTTCTCCGGCGTCGCCTTCGAGCAGCCATTGATGGGCAGCACCGGCACGGGCATCGGTGGACAGAAGTGGGACGGCGCCACATGGCCGCAGACTGTCTACCGCGACTGCACCTTCCGCCGCACCCGCTTTGCGGAGCGAACCTACTTCGGCAACGTGCGGTTCGAACGATGCGTGTTCGACGGATCCCGGCTACGGGAGCAGACGGCCACCTTCGAAGCCGAGTTCGTCGACTGCGTCTTCCTCGGCCGCGTACGGAACATGAACTTCTGGGGCCGCCCGACCGAGCATCAAGACGTGCTGGGCAGGGAACACAATGAGTTCACCGGCAACGACTTCACCGCCGCCGAGCTCGACTACGTCGCCTTCCGCCACATCGACCTGCGGGCCCAGCGCTTTCCCGGCCTGCCCGGCTACGCGCTCCTCGACCGGATCACCGAACGGGCAAGGTCAGTGCTGGCGTTGGCCGACGGCTGGGCGGATGAGCGGCACCGCAAGGAGGTCCACTCCGCGCTGGAGTTCCTCGCCGACATGGCACGCGAATGGAACGATGACCAGGCCCTGGTGAGCCCGGCGCGAATGGGCCGCAAGCTGCCGCCCGCCCTCCGGGAAGAGCTGTTCGACGCGTTCAGGCGCACAACCAGCGATACATCCCCTGATTGAGCCGCCTCGCCTGGCGGGCCAGGTCCCGCACGGCGGTGATGCGTTCGACCTCGTACTCCTCGAGCAGTTCGTCCTCGGCATATTCGCGCAACCGCGCATCGTCCACCTCGGCGAGCGCGGCGACCGTCTCCGGCGCGATCCGCTCCACGCCCGCCGCTTCGCCGTCGTCCGCGACGACCTCGCTGTCGCCGAACTCGCTGAGATCACGCCCGCTGATCTCAGCGACCAGCGCGTCGAGCTCGTCAAGCCAGCCCTTGCAGTCGACATACGGCAGGTTCGCGGCTCCCGGCCCGCCGGACAACGCCTCCCGGGCCACCTGCTCAGAGTCCGCAGTGAAGTAGTCGACCAGAACACCCATGGCCGATCACCTTATCGATCAAGCCCGCATCAGCACAGAGAACCTTCCAGACTTGCTCGAGGCCACGCGAGCGGACAGCTGCTTGACAGTGTCCATCTGGTGGAACAGCCGCTGCATCGATGCCGCTGCAAAGCAACCGCGCCGGTCCGCGCGCCCCTGCCGCGAGCGTCAGCCGTGAGCTGATGCGGGGTCGGCGAGCCATCGGTCGAACCACGCGCGGGTGCGCCGCAGCACGTCGATCTGGTGGTTGCGCTCCTGGATCACGTGGCCTTCTCGCGGATAGACGACGAACTCGTGCTCGACTCCGAACCGCCGCAGAGCGCGATGGAAGTAGACGGCCTGGCTGACCGGCACGTTCGTGTCGTCCTCGCCATGCAGGATCAGCACCGGCGTGCAGACCTTCGAGGCGTGGGAGATGGGGCTGAGCCGGTCGTGCCGGTGCGGGCCTGTCCCCTCCCAGCCGCAGCTCCCGCTGAGCCCGGCCTCCAGAGTCCCCCAGTCACCGGTCGCGACGAGCATGCCCCAGTCGCTGATGCCGGCACCCATGACGGCGGCCTTGAACCGGCTTGTCTGCCCGACGGCCCAGGCGGCCATGAACCCGCCGTGGCTCCACCCGCCGATCCCGAGCCGGTCCGGATCGGCGATGCCGTCAGTGATCAGCAGGTCGATGCCGCTGACGATGTCCCTCCATTCATCCATGCCGGCCGCGCCCGCGACGGTCGCCGCGAAATCATGGCCGTGGCCCTCGCCGCCCCGCGGATTGGGCAGGAAGACCGCATATCCTGCGGTCGCAAGCCACTGCCCCGACGGGATCACGCCGAGCATGAACCGGTCGGCATGTCTGTCGTACGGGCCGCCGTGCACCAACGTGATGAGCGGAAACGGGCCGTCGCGACGGCTCCTTCCGGCCGGCAGGATCAGCAACCCGTCGAGATCGAGCCCGTCGGAGGCCTTGTACGAGAGGCGCTCCTGCCTTCCCCACCTGATCCCGCGCAGCTCCGGCCTGGTGTCGCTGAGCCGTAAAAGCCGATCGGCAGGCGAGCCGGCGTGGACATTCATCGGCTCGTACGCCGTGCTCGCCAGCGCGGCAACGACCTCGCCCGAGTGACTCGCGGTGAGTGAGACGGCCAAGCCCTCCAGAGAGGACATCGGCTGGAACCGCCGTGTCTCGAGATCGAGCCGGCAGATCGAGGTGTCGAGCCCGTCGGCGAACAGCGCCAGCGGCAGTCCATCCGCAACCTGTGCCAGGTCAGCTGGGCAGACGGTCATGCCGCTGGTCAGGTTGCGATGCTCGCCCGCCGCGCCGGTCTCGGGCACGGTGAGGTCGAAGACGGCGCGACCCCCGACCGGCCCGGGCGGGGTCGTCGCCAGGTAGCACAGGTGCCAGCTATCTCCCTCAGCGTTCCACCAGGTCGGCGAGGACGCCACCGACACCCCACACCTTGGCGTCGTCGCGTTCGGCCGTCCTGCGCTCGTCCTCATCGGTTGGCGGCTCCGCGGCCACCACCGCGACCAGCCGGCCGTCGGTGAGGGGAAGGTAGCCGGAGATCCCGCTCTGCCAGGTGGTCAGCGTCGTGGCTTCGCCGCCGTCGAGCGATATTCGATGGATCTGGATGGTGCCGCGCTGCACCCGATCCGATCCGAAGAAGAGCGAGGCTGAATCCGGCGCCCAGCGCGGAGCGAAGTCTTTCGCCGTTCCCGCGGTCAGCTTCCTGGGCGATGAGCTTCCGTCAGTCGCGGCGATCCAGATGGCACTGCTCGGATGGTCGTCTGTCCGCGCGACAGGGGCGACCGTGTAGGCGACCCAGTGGCCGTCCGGTGAGATCGCCGGGTGCAGCGGCAGGGCACCGTCCACGAGCAGTTGCGGCGTGACCTCACTCATCGAACCCGTCTCCCGGCGTCAAAGGTAGTGATCGACATAATGACGATCATGCCTGCAGTCTCGCGACATGCACGGCGGATACCTCTGATCGCGGGCTGGGCTTCTCACTCATTCGACTCTCCGGTCCTCCTCACGCGGGGGATAGGCGAATGTCTGGGGACCGGTCCAGCCCTCTCCGACGATGCGGTAGTCGTGCGAGGCTTCGCTGGCGGCGTGGTGAGGGCCGACGTCGACCGTGTCGGCGGTCGACCAGGCTCCGTTGACCCGCTGCTCGACGACGTAGAGGAACTCGTTGAAGCCCAAGGAGGAGGAGACGAACCTGTTGACGATGGTGAGAGAGCGTCGGCCTGCGGTCAGGGTGCGCGGGATTTCGACGACCTGATCCCTCCACTTGTAGGTGCTGTCGCCGGGCAGCTCCCGCCACACCCCGGCCGGTTCCCCGTTCACGGTGATGGTGGCGTGTTGCGAGGCGACGCCTACGTCCAGGCGGCGGATCAGGCGTACGCCGGTGTTGGCCGGATCGACGGACACGGTGAACCGGCTCGACCCGCCGGGGCCGAACGCACGGCCATCGTCGCTCACGAAGTGGCCGGGACCCACAGAGCCGCCGGCATCGCGTGGCGATGCCGCCCGCTGATCGATGATGACGCTCACGACCAGTGCTGCCAGCACTCCCAGTACGGCCGACACGACGGCTCGACGCCGGCCTCGCCCGAGGACGCCGGTCGGCCCCGCCTGGCCCGGCCCGGCCGTCTGGGCGGCAGGCGCCGCGCCGCCGGGGGTTTCGATCTCGCGATCCTCCTCCCTCCCTGCGGGCATGCGGCTGACGCGCAAGCGCTCCCACGCCCGTTCCCAAGCCGGAAGCTGATCCTCGGGCACCTGGCACGCCCGCAGGAAGGCCACCATCAACGCCTTCTTGGGAAAGCGCCGCCCGGCCAGCATGTCCGCGCACGTCGCCCGCGGCAGGCGGGTACCGCCCGCCTTGTCCGCCCGCAGCTGCAGCTCCCGCAGTGAAGTGTCGGCCCGCGCGAACTGCTCGGCCAGCAACTTCACCAGATCCTCGTGACAGGTCACGGACTCCAGCTGGGATGGGGGCGCCTGCCTGACGGCCCCGGAACCCTGGTCGCCTTCCGGATACTCGCTCATCGCCGCCAGCCCTTGTCCTTTCTGCCCGGGCCGTTCCGCCTCACCGACCCGTACTTGACGCAGAGTTTACAAGCGATGACGCAGAGCGTCCGAGAAGTGCCGGCAACGGCGGCCTGCCGTCCAGGTCTGGCCATCGGATGGCTCGACTTCGGACGAGTCCGTCCGCGCCCCTGTTGGACACCTTGCACACGCGGCTTCGCTGAGTCTCGACGCGGCGAACCCGCCGCACCTGTCGCAACAGAAAGGCAGACCACCACCATGATGATCCGCAATCGCGCGGCCGGCGCGCTGCTGACCGCGGCCCTGTTCAGTGCCCTTTGGGGAGCCGGGATCCCCGAGGCCGCCACCACCACGGCCCTGGCGGCCACGGCGGCGGAGGAATGCGGGGTCCGCAGCGACGGCAGGCTCTACTGCCGCAACACCCCCAACGTCACCCTGTCCTACGACGCCTCCTACCAGACCGCGGAGACCGGCGTGCTGAAGAGCAGCTTCAGCTGGTTCCAGTGCTGGGTCGAGGGCGGCCCGCACGCGGGCGGCAACAGCATCTGGTACCTGGCCGCGGGCGACGAGGCGGTGCCGCCCTACCGCGGCTGGGGCTTCCTGCCCGCCGTCCACGTGGCCACCGCCCATGACCCCGCGCCGGGACTGCGCGAGTGCACCTCGGCCGACTACGACCTCATCGGACCGTGACGCCCTCACGATCCGCATCCCCGAGAACTACACCGAATGAGGCGCCACAGATGAACAAGCACCAAGCCATCTCCACGGCCATCGCCATCGCGGCATTCGCGCTGCTCGGGCTCACCCCGGCCACTGCCACTGCCAGTGCTGCCGCCCCCTGCGGAGTCGACCCGCACGACGGAAGGCTGCACTGCAGCAACGAAGGCGGCGTCCCCGTGTTCCACGAGCCCCGGCCCGTCGACGCGGTGGACTTCCTCGACACCACGCAGAGCTGGTTCACCTGCTGGACGCAGGGAGAACTCCACACCGGCGGCAACACCACCTGGTACGGAACCGTCGGCGACAGGTTCGGCAACTTCGGGTACGTGCCGGCCTCCGCGGTGCACACGCCCAGCGCCTTCGACGCCGACCCCGGCAGGTACGGCCTGCGCAGATGCTGACCCTGCCCGCCTGAACCGGTAACCCGGCCAACGCCGCCTTGCCGCAGGCTCGACGATATCCCCGGTGCGGCAAGCGCCGGGGATATCTGAGGACGGAATCAGGGCGGGCGAGCACCACGCACCAGTGATCGCGATGACCGGCCAAGCTCAGAGCAGCCGCCGTTGCACGACGTCGGCGAGCACGGTGGTCACGAGCTTGTGGACGGTGGCCGTGGTCGGCGGGTCTTGGTGGCGGTCTGCGAACAGCAGATGCCCGCCTCCGACCAGGGAGAGGGTGAGTGACTCGATGTCGGCGTCGGCCGCGATACGGCCCAGTTCGCGCTCGTCGGCCAGGTAGGTGGAGACGGCGGTCGCGACCTGGGCGAGGATCGCGATGCCGCCTCCGGGCCTGGCCTGCCGCAGCCGTGCGCGCAGCTCGTCCCGGAACGTGATGAGCGGGATGATCGCCACCGGGACCGGTCCGAACAGGGTGGTCAGTGCGCCGGTGATGTTGTCGGCCACCGTGCCGGTGCCGGCGGCCTCGTGCAGCGCACGTGCTTGGGTCTCGAGCTGTGCGGCGCGGTCGAGCACGAGCTCGGTGAGGAAGGCGTCGAAGTCGGGGAAGTGCCGGTGCAGGACGCCTTTGGCGCAGCCTGCCTCGTCGGTGACGGCACGGCTGGTCAGCCCGTTCGGGCCGTCGCGCAGCAGCACGCGTTCGGCGGCGTCGAACAGTTGCTGTCGCGCGTCGCGAAGGTGCACCCCAGTCGGCACTGACCGATCCTCTCGTACGTCAGTCGTCGGCATCCGTTGCTTAGTGGGCGCTTGCCCACTAAGGTGAACGCATGCCCACTCTACCGCGAGAGCAACCAGAACCAGCGCAGTTGCATCAGGCCCGACGGATGGCTGAGTCGTTCGGCATGGACGCGCAACGCTACGACCAGGCCCGACCCGGTTACCCCGATGCCTTGGTGGCGCGGATCGTCGCCGGGAGCCCAGGACCTGACGTGCTCGACGTCGGCTGTGGCACCGGCATCGCGGCCCGCCAGTTCCAGGCCGCCGGCTGCGCCGTGCTCGGGATCGAGCCGGATGCGCGGATGGCCGAGTTCGCGCAAGGCCGCGGCCTGCAGGTCGAGGTGGCGACCTTCGAAGCCTGGGAGCCGGCCGGCCGGAGGTTCGACGCGGTGGTCGCCGCCCAGTCGTGGCACTGGGTGGATCCGGTCGCCGGCGCCGTGAAGGCGGCCCAGGTGCTGCGCCCGGACGGGCGCCTGGCGATTTTCGGGCACGTATTCGAGCCGCCTGCCGAGGTGGCCGAGCCGTTCGCCGCCGCTTTCCGCCGGGTGGCGCCCGACTCGCCGTTCGGCAATCAGCCGGCTCGACGTCCGCTCGACCTGTACCGAGCGGGGTACGCGAAGTTCGCCGACAAGATCTGCGAGACCGGACGGTTCACCGAGCCGAAACAGTGGCGATTCGACTGGGAGCAGTCCTACACGCGCGACCAATGGCTGGACCTGCTGCCCACTACCGGCGGTCTCACCCAGCTCCGTCCCGATCAGCTGGCCGAGATACTGGACGCGGTCGGAGGTGCGATCGACGCGCTGGGGGGCCGCTTCACGATGCACTACACCACGCTGGCGGCCACCGCCGTACGCGCCGGCACCTCTTGATCCGTTGCCGCTCGGTCGCCGCCGCCGGTCAGGCGCGCATGTTGGCGCCGCCGTCGACGGCCCACACCTGGCCGTTGATCCATTCGGCGTCGTCGGACAGCAGGAAGGCGACGACTGCGGCCAGGTCGCTCGGGCGGCCCAGCCGGGTGGTGGGGACGTGCTCCAGGAACATCTTCTGGAGCTGGATGTCGTTCTGCGCCACCTGGGTCTCGCCCATGACCAGGCCGGGCATCACGCCGTTGCAGCGCACCCCCTTGGGGCCGTAGCGCCCGGCGATGTGGCGGGTGAGCGCGTTGACCGCCGACTTCGATGCCCCGTAGGCGGGGCGCTTGCGGTCGCTGGCGCTGACCGCGGCGCCGGAGGAGCAGTTGACGATGCTGCCGCCGCCGTTGTCCAGCAGGTGCGGCAGGACGGCGCGAGCCGTACGGACATAACCCACGACGTTGACGTCCAGGGTCCGTTCCCACACGTCCAGGTCGGTGTCGAGCAGTGACGTGTCGCGCCCGAGGTTGCCCGGCGACAGGTCCGCGCCGACGTTGAACAGGCCGTGCACGGTACCGAACTCCTCCACCGTCCTGGCGACCATCGCGTTGACGGAGTGCTCGTCGGCGAGGTCGAAGTGCACCGCGATCGCCGAACCGCCGGCCTCGGTGATCGTGGCGGTGGTGGCCTGCGCGCCGGACAGGTTGATGTCGCCGACGACGACGCCGGCGCCTTCCTCGGCGAGCCTGATCGCGGTGGCCGCGCCGATGCCGGTCGCCCCGCCTGCCACGATGATCGCCTTCTCCGTCAAACCACGCATTGTCCGCTCCGATCGATCCGGGCGCCCCGCTGCTCCTGGCGGCGCGCCTACGTCGTGATGGAGGCCGGTGGCGCCCGCCGTCCGGCCGGCCGAACCGTACACATATGTACGGTTCGACCGCCGCTAAACGTACAATCATGTACGGTTCGTGGCAAGCTAGGGTTGGACCGTGCGTGAAAGTGGGTCGCAATTGACACGGAAGGACGCCGCCCGCAACCGGGACCGGCTGCTCACCGCGGCCCGGCGGATGTTCGCCGATCACGGTCACGACGTCGCGCTGGAGGAGATCGCCCGAGCCGCAGGGGTGAGCCGCACCACGATCTACCGCAACTTCGCCACCCGCGAGGAGCTCGCGGCCACGGTCCTCGCCGACAACGTCGCCCAGATCGAGCGCCACGCGGCCGGACTGCGGGAACAGCCCGACGGCGCGGTCAAGCTGTTCGACTTCGTCCTGGACATGCAACTGGACAACCGCGGCCTCGCCCAGGTCCTGTCCGGCGCCGACCTGCAATGGTTCATGGAGCATTCCCGCCGCATCGCGGCCTGCTTCGAACCTCTCCTCGACCACGGCCGCGCGGCCGGCCTCGTCCAGCCCGTCGTCGACGTCGACGACCTGATGCTCGCCATCTCCATGGGCGAGGCCGCCGTCAACACCAAGGACACCGCCCAGCGCGACAGCCGCCACAAACGCGTGCGGGAAATGCTGCACCGCGCCCTTTTCACCCGCTGACGGCCGCCCTCGGCGGGTCACGGGTCACGGGACATGAGTTGCGCTGCGTTGCGAAACGAAGATGCAGAACGGGTGTCCAGCCGGGTCGGCGTACACACGTAGCGGCTCCTCGGCGTCGTCCACGCGGTCCAGCAGCAGCCGGCCGCCGAGGCGCAGGACGCGTTCATGCTGTGCCAGCAAGTTCTCGACCGACGTCACGGTCAGATCCAGGTGCAACTGCTGGGGCACCCGGTCGTCCGGCCAGGTTGCTTCAGGGAGCCGGTCGACCTGCTGAAAGGCCAGGTGCGGAGCGCCGTCCGGGGTCCTCAGCACCAGCCAGTCGCGCCCCCGTTCGTCGTCGCCTCCCGCGTCGGGCGGCTCATCGCCGGGTCGGTAGACGAGGCCAAGCAGGGAACGGTAGAACTCCGCCAAGGCCCTGGCGTCGGTGCAGTCGAGCACCACCTGGCACAACCTGGGCCTGTTGTCCTGATCGGCCATCCGAACGCCCCTCCTTGTGATCGTTTCCGCATATGCCGTCATGTTCTCTGCACGCGGCGTCTGGGTTCAAACGCAAGAAGAGCTCAGTCGGGCCAGCGCCCGCCGTTCTCCCAGAAGGCCCGCACCGACTCCAGTGGCCGTTCGCGCGTCTCCGGCGCGAGGCGCCACAGGAACACCCACGCCAGCGCCGCGAACCCCAGCAGCACCCCGAACGTCCCCGACGCGCCGAGCGACTCCAGCGAGCTGAGGAAGAACTGGGCGACGAGGAAGTTCGCCACGAGGTTGCACGTCAGCATCACCGAGGCCCCGGCCAGCCGCAGCCGCGCGGGAAAGCTCTCGGCCGCGTAGACCCACACCACCGACCCCAGGCCGGCGTTGAACGCCGCGGTGAACAGCAGCACCCCCGCGAACCCCGCGGCACCCCGCCCCTGGTCCGCCAGCGCCCATACGAGCACCAGATCGGCAACCACCATCCCCGCCACCCCCGCGAGCAGGACCGGACGCCGCCCCAGCCGGTCCACCAGCGACAGCGCCACCAGGCCGGCCGCCAGCCCCACCCCCTGCACGGCGGCGGGCAACAGCAGCAGCGCCGCATGCCCCGTGAACCCCATGCCCGCGAAGATGAACGGCCCGTAGTACCCGATCGCGCTGATCCCGGTGATCTGCACCAGGAACCCCAGCGCCACCACGAAGGCGGTGGCTCGCAGGTAGGGCAGCCGCCACAGCTCCCGCGCCGATCCGCCGCGCTCGGCCTGCCACGAGGCCCGCATCTCCGCGACCGCCTCCGCGAAGTCGGCCCCAGGCTCGGTGCGGCGCAGCGCCGCCTCGGCCTCCGCGAACCGCCCCTTCGAGACGTACCACCGCGGTGTGTCCGGCACCCCCCGCAGCGCGACCAGAGCCAGCACTCCCAGCCCCGCCGCCCCACCCAGCATCCACCGCCACGCCCCGCTGCCCGCCAGCAGGAAGTCCACCAGATACCCCAGCATGATCCCGGCGACGGTGGAGACCTGGAAGACGACCACCATGCTGCCCCGGCTCCCGGTGGAGGCCGACTCACCCAGGAACACCGGCACGGTCACCAGGACGACCCCGATCGCCACCCCCAGCAGAAACCGCGCCACATCGAGCCACACCAGCCCACTGGCTGCGGCGGCCAGCAGCGCGAACGCGACATACCCCACGACCGATAAGGTCATCGCCGCCTTCCGTCCCACGGCCTCCGCCAGCCTGCCGGCTCCCAGCGCGCCCACCAGGTATCCCGCGATGGTCACCGCCGTCAGGCTCTGCGTCGCCGGTGTCGACAGGCCCAGGTCGTCCGGAATGAACAGCAGTGCCCCCGCGATGGCGCCCGAGTCGTACCCGTAGATGACGCCCATCGCGACCCCGCACAGCACCAGCCTCCCGGAAACAACCGCCATCGCCCCGCCTCTCTGCTTGATCCGGCCAATCCCGCTTCTCTAACCCGCAAGGAACGGCCGTAACGAGCACCGGGATGACATCGCGGCGGGCTTGCCAACGCTCGGGGCGTCACAGGATGTCGGGGTCGACGGCTTGTACGACGGGCGTCGAAGTCGGCGACGTGGTCGTGGGTGACGCATGATGTGGTTGCAGCTGGGTCAGGCGGTCTTGACGGCGGACAGGTCGAACTCGAGCGTGATCTTGTCGGAGATCATCACGCCGCCGGTCTCCAGGACGGCGTTGTAGGTGATGCCGAAGTCCTTGCGGTTGATCGCGGTGCTGCCCTCGAAGCCGGCCCGGGTCAGGCCCTGGGCGTCGACCGCGGTGCCGGTGTAGGGGGATGGTGATCTGGCGGGTGACGCCGCGGACGGTGAGCTGTCCGGTGACGTCGAAGCTGTCGCCGTCAAGGTGCTTGATCTCGGTCGAGGTGAAGGTGATCGTCGGGTGGGCGGCGGCGTCGAGGAAGTCGCCGGTGCGCAGATGGTCGTCGCGGAGCTGGTTGCCGGTCTGGATGCCGGCCACGTCCAGCACCACGTGGACGGTGGAGGCGGCGGGGTCGGCGGCGTCCAGGTGGGCGGTGGCCTCGCGGACGGGGATGCTGCCGCGCACCTTGGTCACCATCGCGTGGCGGGCGCAGCCGCCCCCCGGCACGTGGCGGGCGTCCGCGAGCACCTGATCGACCTGCTCACCCCGGAACAACTGCGGCAACTCGCCGACATCAGCCAGGTCCTGCTCGACCACCTGACCGAGGGGGACCGTACTGGCGAACACCGGCGGCCCCCTTCAAGGTGACAGCGCTTACTTGCTCTGGAGCTTCCCCAGCGGCTGGGGGTCTTCCTCCAGCGCGGAGCTCGCCGCCTGCCAGCTGGTGTCCTCGGGGTAGAGGGCACTGCGCAGGTACGCCCAGGTGAGCTGCTGGATCAGGGCGACGCGTTCGGGGCTTTCGTCCGTCGTCTCCGCGACCTCGTACCCGGGGATGCCGCCGAGCGAGTGCTCTGCGTCGAACAGCGTGAGCAGGCTCTTGCTTCCCGGGCTGAGGAAGTAGGGGTCGGTGAACCAGTCCGGCCCCCGGGTGGACAGCGCGGACTGGTCATGGTCCCCGGCGACTATGAGAGCCGGCGCGGTCATGTGGTCGAAGGACGGCTTCATGAAGGGGAGGTGCTCGGCCGCGAACGGAGTCAGATCGTCCCCCCGACCGGGCAGGGCGAGCAGCACGCCCGCCTTGACCCGAGGGTCGGACAGGTCTTCACCGGGAACGCCGTCGGAGCCGAGGACGCGCGCGCCCAGCAGCGTGCTCGCGGTCTGGGCTCCCCAGGAGTGGCCGGCCACGGCGATGCGGCGGCGGTCCAGCCGCCCCTTGAGGCCCGGCACGGAAGCTTCCAACTGGTCGAGCTCGTCGAGGACACGCTTGAGGTCCTCGACGCGGAAGCGCCAGATGCGCGGCGTACGGGGGTCGTCGGCAGGGAGGCCGAGCGTCCTCGAGTCGAGGTGGGTGGGCTGCACGACCACGAAGCCGCGGGCTGCCCAGAAGTCGGCCAGGGGGGCGTAGCCGTTCATCGACCAGCCGAAGCCGTGGGAGAAGACGATGATGGGCAGGTCGCTGCCGGTCGCGGGGGCGGACACGCGGACCTGGAGGTCCTCGCCGCGGTCCGGGGCGGACAGGACGACCGGCTTCGCGGAGACGACCGTGGTGGGGGTGTTCGCGAACTTCTGCGTGTTCGCGGTGGGGGAGTTCGACATGGACGTGCCTTCGTTTCGGTTTCTTCGGGTGGGCCGGCCGGTGGGCCCGTGCGGGTGGTGACCGCGCGCGGCTTGGTCATCGGCCCCTGATCTGGCATGATGAGCAAACGGGACCGTGTCCCGTTTTGACGATACGGGACGTTGTCCCGTTTAGCAATCCGGGTGGCGGAGGAAACGGCGTGGTGAACGACGGCGACCGCGGCGCAGGGCACGCGGCCCAGCCCAAACGGGCGGACGCCCGGCGCAACAAGGAGACTCTGCTCGACGCGGCCGCCGCGATCTTCGTGGCGTCAGGCGTGGAAGCGCCGATCCGCGACATCGCCGCCGAGGCCGGGGTCGGGACGGCCACGATCTACCGCCACTTCCCGACGCGAGCGGATCTCATCATCGCCGTCTACCGGCACCAGGTCGAGGCCTGCGCCGAGGCCGGTCCGGCCCTGCTGGCCGGCAGCGCGACCCCTTACGCCGCGCTCCGGCAATGGATCAACCAGTTCGTCGACTTCCTGGTCACCAAACACGGTCTCGCCGCCGTGCTCCAGTCCAAGGACGCCGGCTTCGACGCGCTGCACGCCTATTTCCTCGACCGCCTCGTACCCGTCTGCACCCAGTTGATCGACGCCGCGGCCGGTGCGGGCGAGATCCGCCCCGGCCTGGAGGCCTACGAGCTCATGCGCGGCGTCGGGAACCTCTGCATAGGTGCGGAGAGCGATCCCCGCTACGACGCACGCCGGCTGGTCGAACTCCTCATCGCAGGACTGCGTCTACCGCACTGACCCGAGTCAGGGAGTTCTGGGCCGTTACAGCAGGGTTCCTCCTGAGGCGTCCAGCCAGTGGCCGGTCACCCAGCGGCTGTCGTCGGAGGCCAGGAAAGCCACCGCGCCGGCGACGTCCTCGGGGGTGCCCACGCGGCCCATGGGTGACAGCGACGACAGCCAGGCCAGCGCGTCCCCGACGAGCCTGCCCTCGTGCATGTCGGTGTCGATGACGCCGGGCGCCACGGTGTTGACGGTGATCGCGCGTGGGCCGAGCTGCTTGGCGAGCGTCGAGGTGAGCACGTCGAGCGCGCCCTTGGACATGGCGTAGCTGATGGATCGGGGCATGGCCGAGCCGCGGGTCAGCATCGTGGAGATGTTGATGATCCGGCCGCCGTCGCGCAGCCGGGGCAGCGCGAGCTGGGTGATGAAGAACGGGGCGGTGGCGTTGACCGCGAAGATCCGCTCGAACTGCTGCCTGGTCACGTGCTCGATGCCGGGCTCGTCGTTGAGGATGCCCGCGTTGTTGACCAGGATGTCCAGCTCGTCGGCCCGCGCGTCGAAGGCGGCCCACAGGCGTTCGGCGTCGCCGGGGGTGCCCAGTTCGGCCCGCAGGCAGAAGGCCTGTCCGCCTGCCGCCTCGATCGCGGCGACGGTTTCCTTGGCGGCTTGCTCGTTGCCGCCGTAGTGGACGGCGACGCGGGCGCCGTCACGGGCCAGGCGCAGGGCGATGGCCCGGCCGATGCCCCTGCTCGCGCCGGTGACGAGGGCGGTCTTGCCGTGGAGCGTGTGCATGGTGCCTTCCTGCAGAGTCAGGTGAAGATGAGGCGGACGGAGGTCACAACGCCTCCAGGGCGACGGCGCTCAACTACCGGATCACGTTGCCGGCCGGACGCCCTTCCAAGCGGGCGGTCACCTCGATCAGGGCGAGAGTGGCGCGCTGATCGGTCCCGGACGGGACGTCAGGTCCGAGGCCGGCCGTCCGAGATCTCCGACTGGAGAAAGTCGAAGGTGGCCAGTTCGTTCACGGTCTCTTGAAGCTGGCTGATGCGGGCGCGGCCCATCCGGACGAGCTCTTCACCCGCGGCGACCCACTGGTCGAGATCGTGTGAGAGGGGCGGGATGCCGGCGAGGATGTCGGCGCTCTCCTTGAGGGTGATCCCCACGCGTTGCGCGGCGAGCGCGAGTCTGATCCGGCAGATCGCGTCGACGGTGAAGCGGCGGGCGTTGCCGCTGCTCCGGTAACCGTTGATCACACCGTAGCGCTCGTAGAAGCGGACCGCGTTGGCCGTCACCCCAGCGGCCCTGGCCACCTGCCCGACCGTGAGTGAGGCCTGGCTCGCCTCGCGGCCGGAGTGCTCGGTGGTGGTCATGGCACACGTCCCGCGTTCACTGACGACTCTTGCCGGTCCAGTATCGCCGAAGCTCGGCGTGGGGAGCGCAGACGTACGACCAGAGCAAGCGACATCACGACGATGGCCGCCGCTTTGGTCAACCGCAGGGAATCCACGATCGTGGCCGCCGTTCCCGGGCCGGTCAGAGCCGCGAGCGACCCGCCGCCGGTCATCGCGGCGGTCAGCATCGCGAACAGCGCGCTGACCGCCACGGTGCCCATGCCGTTGGCGATCGTGGTCACCAGCGACAGGAGCGCGGAACCGGAGGCCAGGTCGGAGCCGGTGAGATCGCGGCTGGAACTGGACATCGTCGGCATCATGATCGCGCCGGTGCCCGCTCCTTGGAGGAGTCCGAGCAGACCGAGCGCCAGGTACGGGGTGTCCGGCCGGAGGATGGCCACCTGGACGAGGCCGGAGCCGATCGCGACGCCGAGCCCGGCGCCGACGACCAGCCGGGGACCGAGCCGCTCCAGGAGCCGGGCAGCGATCTGCAGGCTGATGTACATGCCGACCGCACCGGGGATCGTCAACGCGGCCGTGACCGACGCGCTGTCGGAGCGGAGCACCTGCACATAGGTCGGCATCAACAGAGCCGAGCCGAAGTAGGGGGCCGCATACAGGGCGAGGACCGCGGCGCCCCGGCCGAATGTCGGGTTCCGCAGGAGACCGACCCGCAGCAGCGGTTCAGGATGAGTCAGCGCGCGCGCCGAGAACACCGCGACCGACACCGCGCCGACGGCGGCCGTGGCGATCCGCACCCAGGCCGGGCCGTCCTGGGCGCTGACGCCGTAGGCCACCGCGACAATGCCCGGGACCAGCAGCATCGCTCCGGCCAGGTCAAGCCGGACCCGCCGTCCGTGTGCGGCATCGGCCGGTAGCCAGGCCAGCGTGCCCGCGGTGCCCAGCAGCGCCAGCGGCACGGTGATGAAGAACAGCGCCCGCCACGAGCCGGCGCCCAGGAGCAACGCGCCGAGTACCGGGCCCAGGATCGGTCCGATGAGCATCGGCAGGCCGGTGACCGTCATCATCCGGCCGCGGCGTTCGGGCGCCACCGCGCCGAACCCGATCGCCATCCCGAGCGGTGTCATCAGGCCACCGCTGAGACCCTGCGCCGCTCGCGCGGCGACCAGCCAGCCCAGGCTGTCTGCCGCGCCGGCGGCGGCGGAGGCGACCGCGAAACCGGCCAGCGCCCCCAGGTACACGCGACGGGCTCCCCATCGTGCGGCAAGACCGGCGGCCAGCGGCATCGTCGCGACCATCGCGAGCGTGTACGCGGTGATGATCCATTGGGCGGCGGTCAACGACGTACCGAACGTCGCCATCAGTTGCGGCAGGGCCACCACGACGATCGTGGCATCCAGCACCGCCATCAATCCGCCGCACGCCAGCACGGTGGCGGCGCGCAGCTCCGGTCCTGTCAGCCTGGTCATGCCCGACCGGCCAGATCTGTGACCCGATGGGGGCGCAGCGCGCACGCCCACGTACGCAGCTCGTTCATCATCACGTGCAGCGCCTGCACCGTGCCCGTCGGAGGAGCAAAACGGCCGTCGGCGTCAAGACGCTCCCATGCCATCGGCAGCAGGACCGACTCGCGGACAGTGGTGGCCCGCAGCTCCGGGAAGACCGCCCGCAGCTGCTCGACGGCCCTGATGCCGCCGGAAGCGCCGTATCCGACGAACCCGACCGGCTTGTACGCCCACTCGGTGAAGTGCCAGTCGATCGCGTTCTTCACCGGCGCAGGGAAGCTGTGGTTGTACTCCGGTGTGAGGAACACGAATCCGTCGGCGTCCGCGAGGCGGCTCGCGATCGGAGACGCAGCAGCCCCGCCCGGCTGCATCTCGTGCATCGGCAGCGAGACCGAGGCCAGGTCGATCATGTCGAGGTCGAGCCAGTCGATCGCGGTGAGTTCCTGCTCCAGCCACGCGGCGAGCGGATCAGCCAGTCTGGGCCTGCGCACGCTCCCGATCACCACGGCGATCCGGAGCCGGCCATTGACGTTGTCTTCTGTCATGGCGTCGACGCTAGATATTCGCCTATAGGCGAACTCAAGTCGATCGGCGGCCACCGGCCATGATCGCAGCGTCCGTTTCTGGCGCGTGGGTGTGCGGTGGGTCGGCGGTGGGCCGTTGCGATCAGGCGTCGCAGTGCGGCATGGGCGGGTGAGTCCCAGGTGGGCCTGCGGTCTGGACGTCGGAGGGTGCCGGTGAGGGCACGGATTGCCGCCCCCGAGGCGCTGCGGTTTCTACGATCTCAGAATCTCACGCTGCACGTCACTCTCGTTGAGAGGGTGTATATGTTGGAGGGCGCATAGTAAATAGCAAACACGTGGGTACGCCTTTCTGTCCATGCTCGACCTGTACGCGCTCGGCCTTCTTCGTGAGTGAATTCTTGCCGTCATGCCGAGAGCCGATCAGGACAATGACGGGACATTGGCCGGACATATGTCATCGGGGGCAGCAGACGGCTCGGCTGCCGGTTCCTGCGAATATCGAGACAGGTGCCACCCTGGGAAACGTCGAAGCCGTACCGGATTTCTGCCGTGCCCGCTCCCTCGGCCCGCACAGCGCTAGCATCGGGTCCCATGATCGTATGGCTCAACGGCACCCATGGGGCAGGCAAGACGACGACCAGTGCACTTGTGCAGCCGCTGATTCCGGATTCACGGGTGTTCGACGCCGAGAAGGTCGGCGAGACACTCATGGACATCACGCCAGGGCTGCCCGCGACGGGCAATTTCCAGCACTGGCCGCCGTGGCGGCCACTCGTGGTCGAGACCGCCCGCCGCGTGCTCGACTACACCGGCGGCACTCTGGTGATCCCCATGACGGTCCTGGTCGAGCAGTACTGGCGCGAGATCAGCACGGGCCTCGCCCAACATGCCATCCCGGTAAGGCACTTCGTCCTCCACGCTGACCAAGACACCCTGCGCGGGCGCATCGAGGGGGACACCCTTCTTGGCCCCTCCCCATTCCGCCTCGAATACCTCGAGCCCTACGCCGAGGCGGCCCGCACGTGGCTGCACGATGAGGCCGAGGTCGTGGACACCACGCACCTCACGCCCGCCCAGGTCGCCCTCCAGATCGTAGAGGCCGTCAAGAGTTGAGGGTTCGCCCGCCAGGCGAAACAGCCCCAGGTGGCGGCGGCTTCGTCATCGGCGTCGTCCTTCCCGTTGATGGCGGCTACGTCGCCGCTGACCAAGCCGGCGGCGCTCGATGGTCGCAATCACGTCGCGCACTCTTCAGACCGCTCTCCGCGCGGGGGAGCGCCACATGTCGCAGCCGTCCTTCCTGCGAACCGGTCTCACCTGGGCGGATGCCCGGGAAGTGGGCAGCGGACACGACGTCGAGGGCCGGCACGCGCAGGGCCATGACGACACAGGCCGCCCGGCCGGCAGGCTCCTGCGGATGCGCTCGGCGTCGTGCTCGCTGCAGCGCTACGGACCGCTACCGGACACCGGCAATCGACGGTGAACGTCGGTGCCGTCGGTCATGGTCGCGGTAGGAGTTCGAGGGTGGTGGCTCGGGCCTGGGCGGCGACCATGGGGCCGACATAGGTGCCGCCGTAACGGTGGTACTTGGTGTGGTACGCGGCGTCGATCCGTTCGTTGATGCTGGGATCGTTCTCCTCGGCCAGGGTGACGTCCTTGTCGATGCCGCCGGCGGCGATGTGGGCGTGGTGGCTGGCTCGGGCGGTCCGGTACCAGGCGCCGTCGCTGCCCCGGTAGGAGCGGATGTAGAGGTGGTCGCCGTCACGGACGACCCAGATGGGCACCGGTGTGCGCGGCGTGCCGTCGTTGCGGACGGGCGCGATCTGCAGCTCGTCCGCTGTGCCGATACGGTCGAGCTCGTCGCTGGTCCATGAAGCCATGACGGATGTCCTTCCCTCTGGTGGTACTGGGCCGGTGACGGCGAGGTCATGGGCCGGTCATGCGTTCGAGGTGTTCGGGGTAGCGGGCGCTGCCGTTCGTCTGCAGCGGTGGCCTCGTGACGCTTGTGGTCAGTCCGCGCACGTAGGTCCTGCCGTCGTGGGGGCGGGTCTCAGCAGTCGGCTCACGGCTGCGGCGGCCAGCGAGGTCACGGCGGCGATGAGCAGGCTGGTGCGCAGGCCGTGCAGGAAGCCGGTCGGCTGGGCGAGCATCGCGCCGAAGACGGCGATGGCCAGGGCGCCGCCGACCTGCCGGCTGGTGTTGAACACACCGCTGGCGACCCCGGCACGATGGGACGGTACGGCGCTCAGCAGGGCGGCGGTCATCGGCGGCATCACGAGCGGACCGCTCAGCCCGATCGGGACCATCAGTGCGGCCAGGGCCCAGACCGGTGTCGAGGCGGGCACGAGGGCGAGGACCGCCAGGTCCGCCGTCATGAGGGCCAGGCCGATGGTGACAAGTGCCCGGGCGCCGACCCTTTCGGTGATGCGTGCGCTGAAAGGGGTCAGGACGGCACCGACGAGCATCATCGGGCCGAACGCCGCTCCGGTGGCCAGGGCCGACAGGCCCCGCATTTGCTGAAGGTACAGGCTCATCACGAACGGCAGCCCGTAATAGCCGACGATGAACGCGAAGCCGACGGCGACGCTGACCGTCACGGTGCGGGAAGCGAACAGGTCCAGCGGCATCATCGGGTGGCTGCCGCGTGCCTGGGCAGTGAGGAAGGCGGCGAGCGCGACGGCCGCCACCGCGAACGCGGCGATCACCCGGGGCGCGGCGAAACCGGCGGCACCGGCTTCGATCGCGCCGTAGGTCAGCCCGCCCATCGCCAGGACCGCGGCGACCTGGCCCGCCCAGTCGAAGGGGACGCGCCGGTGGGGCGAGCGCCGCGTACGCGCGAGCAGGATCAGAGCCGCCGCGGCGACGGGCAGGTTGATGAAGAAGATCAGCCGCCAGGTGAGCAAGGTCAGCAGTCCGGCCAGGACGGGGCCGCAGGAGGAGGCGACGGCGCCGCCCATCGCCCACATCGCGACCGCCCGTCCCCGCCGGAGCGGGTCTGGGTAGGCGTGGCCGATCAACGCCATCGATGAAGGCATCATCACCGCGGCCGCCGCGCCCTGGACGAAGCGGGCGGCGACCAGCGCGCCCAGGTTCGGCGCCAGGCCGCAGGCCGCCGAAGCGAGAGCGAAGATCGTCAACCCGATGCCGAAGGCGCGGCGCGCTCCGACGCGGTCGGTCAGAGAACCGGAGGTCAGCAGCAGCGCGGCGAACATCAGCGTGTAGCCGTCGACGACCCACTGCAGCCCGGTGATGCCACCGCCGACGTCGTGCCGGATCGATGGCAGGGCGACGTTGACGATGACGGCGTCCAGGGTGATGACGAAGAAGCCGAGCACGGCGGCAGCCAGCGCGGCGCCGGCAAAGGAACGTGACTGGTCGGCACCGGCGTCGGTGGTCGGGGATACGGTGCGCGGAGTGGACATGCGATGATCTCTTCGCAATGGAGGGCGGACAAACGGGCGGGCTGCTCGGGGCTGAGGCCACACCGTGGATCGCAGCCGGTCGGCTGTGGCTCAGAAGGTGAGCACCACCCGTCCCCGCAGGCCGGCCGCCTCCATCAGCCGGTGCGCTTCGGTGGCCTGTTCGGCCGGCAGGGTCCGCGCGACACGCGGGGTGATCCGGCCTTCCTCAGCCAGCTGCCGGAGGCGGTCAAGCTTGGCGTGTTCACGGGCGTACCGCGGCACGAACGTCGTCTGGGTCACGATGCCGCGTTCACCGGACACCTGGACGCCGCGTCTGCGATCGCTCGGAACCCGTCCACCTTGGCCAGCTGGACGGCGTAGCCGCCGACGGCACCGGTCGATCCGGTGACCGCGACGGTGGCACCGACAGTAAGGTCAAGCAGGTCCAGCGCCATACGGGCCGTCAGGCCGCTCATCGGCAGGGTGGCGGCCTCGATGTCGGTCGTGCCCGCCGGAACAGGGACCACCGACTCGGCGGGGACGACGAGGTGTTCCGCGTATGCTCCGTGCGTCCCGGAGATGACCGCGACGGCCATGACATGATCGCCCACGCTGAGATCGCTGTCGACTCCCTCACCGACCTGCTCGACCACGCCTGCCGCGTCCATCCCGGGTATGTAGGCTGGCTCGGCGTCGGAAACGAAGGCGATTCCCCGGCGCACCATCGTGTCGACCGGGTTGACGGCCGCCGCATGCACCCGGATCCGGATCTCGCCCGGCCCGGCCTCGGGAACCGGAAGTTCCAGGACCCGCAGCACGTCGGGGCCGCCGAACTCGGTCAGTCCCACAGCTTTCATAAAGAACCACTCCTGGAAATCTCCGGGCCGGATGGCCCTCAGCGGCCTGGTCCAGGGCAGGGTCACGTGGAAGACCTTGCCCGGGCCGATGGTCCGGTTGCGGATGAGGTCGATCAGGGCCGCGCAGGTGGAATCAGGGGCGTGTGCGTGGGCCGTTGTAGTCGGCGTCGGCGACGTGCTCCAGCCAATCGACCTCGTCGCCCTCCCACAGCGCGATGTGGGCCATGAACCGGTCGGGGGCGGCGCCGTGCCAGTGCTCTTCGCCCGGTGGGGTCCAGATGACCTCGCCGGGACGGGCCTCGACGATCTGCCCGCCACGGGACTGGATCAGGGCGACGCCCTCGACGATGTAGAGTGCTTGCCCCAGCCCGTGGCTGTGCCAGGCGGTGCGCGCGCCGGGCGCGAAGCGGACCATGTTCGCCCGGGCCCGGGACGGGTCCTCACCCCGGTAGAGCACGTCCGCCCAGGCATCGCCGGTGAACCACTGCTCGGGCAGCTTCATGGTGGCAGGCTGCTGCACAATCTCCATCTGAACTCCTGTAATGGTGCCGGGCCTGACGGGCAGAACAGCGGGATTGCTGCTGTCAGGCAGCCGGGCCCGATTCCTCGACGACGCTCTTCAGCTGGGCGACCGCGCTCATCGCGGTGGGCCGGCCATCCCCGAACCGCACCTCATCGGTCAGTTCCACCAGCTTCGGCGCGAAGCCGCCGAGCACGCTCCGGCTGCCCTTCTGCGTCATCGTTTCTGCCTTTCCCTGGGCCTGTCCTGAGCTCGGGGACGGCACGCACCACCCCGGCACCATCCAGCAAACCGCTGATGAGACGGGTCAGGGAGTTCCTGCTGTTCCATGTACTGGCAGAACACCCCACGGCACTGAAACCCGGCCTACCCTGGGAAGACATGGACAACCGCAGTGAGGTCCGCGAGTTCCTGGTCTCGCGGCGAGCCAAGATCACCCCGCAGAAGGCCGGGCTGCCCGCCTACGGCGGCAATCGGCGCGTCCCCGGGCTGCGCCGCGAAGAGGTCGCCATGCTCGCCGGCGTCAGCGCCGAATACTACGCCCGCCTGGAACGAGGCAACCTCAGCGGCGTCTCCGAAAGCGTCCTCGAATCCCTCTCCCGCGCCCTGAAGCTGGACGAGGCCGAACGCGCCCACCTGTTCGACCTGGCCCGAACCGCCAACGCCGGCCCCCGCACCCGCCGCCGCCCTGCCCAGCAGCAGATCCGGCCCGCCATCCAGCACCTGCTCGACTCGATGACCGGCTCGGCCGCCTACGTACGCAACGGGCGCCTGGACATCATCGCCGCCAACCGGCTCGGCCGGGCCTTGTACGCGCCCGTTTTCGAGGACCCGGTCCGGCCCGTCAACCTCGCCCGCTTCCGCTTCCTCAACCCTCGTGCCCGCGACTTCTATCCCGACTGGGACGAATCCGCCCACACCACCGTGGCCCTGCTGCGCACCGAAGCCGGTCGCGACCCCTACGACCGCGCGCTGACCGACCTCATCGGCGAACTCGCCACCCGCAGCGAAGAATTCCGCACTCTGTGGGCCGCCCACAACGTCCGCCTGCACCACACCGGCGTCAAGAACTTCCACCACCCCGTCGTCGGTGACCTCAGCCTCCCCTTCGAAGCCATGCCCCTGCCCGCCGACCCCGGCCTGACCCTGACCGCCTTCAGCGCCGAACCCGGCACCGCAGCCCACGACGCGATCACCCTCCTCGCCAGCTGGGCCTCCACCCTCGAACAGACCGAACCGGTGCGAAAAGGCGGCCAGACACCCACTCACGACGCCTGATCGGCGCCGGCCATGGGCCGGTTCCGGCACACGGAGTACCTCCCCAGCAGGGCTCCTGTACTCGACCTTCCTTCACCGCCTGCTACGCCGACCACGGCCGCATCGCGCTGCCCGCCACCGCCCGGTGATCGGCCGGCTGCTTGCTGCGGAGATCCTCAGCGGGAAGAGGGATGAGATGCTTGCGGATTTCCGCCCGGAGCGGTTCCTCCCGTGACAGTCCGAGCAAGCGCCACCAGTACCGCGACCAGGCGGGTACGCCTCCGTACACCCGAAACAGGCTCGTAAAGCCGCGCCGCCGCGTCACACGAGCCGGAAAGACCGGACGGTCCGCCACCTCTGCAAGCGGCACCAGCCGCACAATGTCAGTGCCATCGCTTGACATCACCATGAAGCCGGAACCGCGCCCGTTCCTTTGACATCGGATTTCGGACGCCAGCGTCCGCAGCGGGATTGTGGACGTTCAGGGACCTGTCCACCGCGCGGGTGGCCGGGCGGCGTGCACGACGTTTCTGGTCGTGGAGACGCTGATACGCGAAGACCCCAGAGAACTACCCGTTACTCACCCTGGTGATAATCGCTGAGATTGCGCAGGCGCCGGATCGGTGAGGCCAGCAGGACCAACGGAATGCAGGCGGCCGCGACGACAAACATCAGCAGGGTGACCCGGCTGCTGACGACCCCGGCGATCACTCCGGCGATCAAGCCGCCAATCGGGATCGCGCCCCAGGAGACGAAGCGGACCGTCGCCATCACCCGGGGCAGCAGTTCGGGCGGGCTGGCCATCTGCCGGTAGGTGCGGGTCACCACGCTGAGCACCACCACACCGGCGGAGAAAACCACGTTGCCGGCGGCGAAGGCGACGAAGGCCTGCCAGCCAGTGCCGAGAGGAACGACAAGCGCCCCCGCGAGCGAGACGAATCCGGCGACGATCAGGGCGCGGGCGGTCCCGAGCCTGGCCGTGATCTGATTCGTCAACGCGGCGCCGAGCAGCGTACCGACCCCGTCCGCCGCCAACAGCAGGCCGACGAGGCCGGGCGCGGCGTGCAACTCGCGTACGAGGTACAGCGCGTAGAGCGCGTGCTGCGCCCCGCAGACCGTGTTCGCCGCGGTGGCGGCCCACATGCACGGGCCCATCACCGGGTGATGCACGACGAAACGCCAGCCTTCGCGGATCATCGCCCGCACCGGCGGCCAGCGGTCGGGGGCCTCTGCGCGGCGTTCGGGCAGGGTCCGCAGCAGCAGAGCTGAGACAAGATAGCTGGCCGCGTCGACGAGGAGGGTGGGCACCGCCCCGAGCACCTGGACGATGAGACCGCCAACGGATGGTCCGCCGAGCTGAGTAGTGGCTTGGGTGCCGGAGGTCAGGCTGTTACGGGACTGCAACTGCTCCTTGCTCACGATCGACGGCAGGAACGTCGAGTTGGCCACGTCGAAGATGACGTTCGCGAAGCTGATCACGAGTGCCACGATCACCAACTGGGCGACCGTCAGACAGTCCAGCCACCATGCCAGCGGGATCGAGATGACCGCCACCGCGCGAGCCAGGTCAGCGGCGATTTGAACCCTTCGCATGGGTAGTCGCTGCACCATCACCCCGGCGGGCAGGCCGATCACGATCCAGGCGACGTAACTCGCGGCGACGATCATGCCCATCTCGAACGCGGAGGCGTCGACCACCGTCAACGCCGTCAGCGGCAGCGCCACTGCGCCCACCGCCGAACCGACCGCACTGATGGTGCCGGCCGTCCACCACCGCCAGAAGACGCTCGTGCCACGCGCACTGTCGACTGTCATACTTGCGCTCCCAGTGAGTTTCAGAATGGAACGCACTATACTCGACATGTGAAACGAGCTGATCTACCCGACGCCGACTGCGGGATCGCGCAAGCGCTCGGAGTGATCGGCGACTGGTGGACGTTCCTGGTGGTGCGGGACATCGCCGGCGGCACCACCCGCTTCGACGGCCTCCAGCGTGCGCTCGGCGTCAGCCGTCGCGCTCTGGCCGAGCGCCTGGCCGGCCTTGTCGCACATGGAGTACTGGAGAAGCGGGCTTATTCCGATCGCCCGCCGCGCTACGACTATCTGCTGACCGCGAAGGGTGAGGGTCTGCTGCCGGCGCTCATCGCGCTCCAGGATTGGGGCACCAGGCATGTGATGGGGGACGGGGCACTGACCGCTACCAGCGAGGACGGGTCCGCCGAGGCCCGTCGGGTGCATGAGCTGGTCAATCGGAAGATGCCGGACGTCGTCCTGGAACGACACGACGGCGAGCCGGTCGCGCCCAACGCGCCGGGCGGCGTCTGGACCGTGCTCTATTTCTTCCCCGGCGCCTTCGCTCCCGGCACCCAGGACTACCCGCCCGGCTGGGCCGACATCCCGGGCGCCACGGGCTGCACATTGGAGTCCCTCAGCTACGCGTCACGGCATGCCGACTTCGAGGCGGCGGGTGCCACGATCCGTGGCGTCAGCACCCAGCGGCCCGACCAGCTGGCCGCCTTCGTCGCGCACGCGAGGTTGCCCTACCCTCTTCTGTCCGACCAGGACAGCAAGCTCGCGGCCGGGCTGCTGCTGCCGACCTTCCGAGCGGCCGGCGTCGACCGTTTCAAGCGCTTCACCCTGCTGGTCGATCCCGACGCGATCATTCGGGCGGTGCAGTTTCCGATCAATGATCCGGCCGGCTCAGTGGAAGAGATGCTCACCCTCGTTCGCGGCCGATGACAGCGATCCGCACATGCCTCTGCGAACCGTGCTTCTTGACGTCAGTGATGAGCGGGGGGACAGGGCCTATGGCCTCATGGAGCACGCAGATAACGCCCAGGCGAAGGCCCGGCCATTCTCGCTCACAGGCCTCTCGCCCCATCGATGCATTCGCGGAGGAGATCGGCGTGGCCGTTGTGCCGGGCGTACTCCTCGATCATGTGGATGAGTACCCAGCGCAGCGAGACCCGCCCGCGCCAGGCGTCGTGGCCCTCGACATCCAGGTGGGGCGCCTCGGCAACGTAGGCGTCGGCAAAGGCCACCTCCTCCCGCCAGGCCTGCCAGGCGCCGGCGATGACCGCGGGATCCGGCACGGCGCCGTCGAAGTCCTCGTCGGGATTCTGGTCGGAGGAGAAGAGGGCAGGCGTGTCGTGCCTGGCCATGACCCGCCGGAACCAGCGGCGCTCGACGCCGGCGAGGTGGCGGATCAGTCCGAGCAGAGAGAGCGTGGAGGGCTCCACGGACCGCCGGGCCAGTTCGGCGTTCAGGCCGGTGCACTTCAGTTCCAGCGTCGCGCGATGCGCGCCGAGGACGTTGAGGAGCATGGTCCGTTCGTCGCCGGTGGCGGGATAGCCGAAGCGGCGCTCGTGATCGCCGGTGAAGATTTCAGCTCGTCTGGCGCGGCTGGTGTTGCTCAAGATCGATGATCCTTTCCTGGCTGACTACGTGACGGCGGTGAGGAGGCGCAGGCCGCGCGGACCGGGTTCGTCGCGTTGGACTGACTCTCAGGACGGCGGCGGCGCGCTGGCCGGCCGGCCAACCAGCGCCGATGCGCAGCTTCGGGTAGGCGCCGGCCCGTTGGGTCCAGGTGTCGCCGGTACATGCGTACAGGATGTCGTGCACCATGACGGTCCCATCTCGCGATACTCCAGAAAGCACGTGAAAAGCCCGTCGGCGGCTGTGACGGTGAGCAGGCCGGCGGCCAGGAACTCGGCGGTGGAGTCAAAGGGAGGCGCCGTGCGTATCCGGAACGGGTGGCAGTGGTAACCGCTACCGCCAGGAATCGGATGGCGACGGCGCTCTGCGCATCCGGCGCCTGCTGTCGGCCGGGCTCAACGCGGGGGCCATCGCACAGGTGCTGCCCTGTATACGGGCCAAGGCCGTGAACCTGGTGCTCCGCCGCCATGCTCGCCGCCGCTCCTTTCACGCTCTCGCAGCCGGCCCACCCACGTCTCACATTGATCCGCCGGGCTCCGTGGAGGCCGGCTGAGCGGTGAGCGTTCGGTGGAGGACCTCGGCGAACTCCTCAGGATGGGTACGGAAACCGCCGTGGCCGCCGGGGAACTCGACCGGCTCGACGCCCAGGCGCGCGGCCAGGGCCAGCGAGGTACGGGAGGTGACCAGGGGCGTGGAGTCGATTCCGACGCCGACCGCGACGCGGGTGCGCGCGAGCGCGGCGGGGTCGGGAACGTGACGGGTGGTGCTGCGCAGTTCGTGAGCGAAGAGCCGGGCGAAGTCGGCGAGATCCTGCTCGGATGAGTGCCGGACGGCGTTCTCGCCCATCCTCGCGTCGTGTCCGACGACGTCGACCATGAATTTCGCCAGCGCCGCGCGCACACCCTCACTCCGATAGGTCGCGATGACGTCCTCGGTCACCGCGTGCCGCTCGGCCGCGTCCGGCAGCAGCTCGAACAGCGGCGGCTCGTGCGCGACGAGGACGCCGACCCGCTCCGGGCGCTTGGCGGCCAGGGCCAACCCGGTGGCCCCGCCACCGCTGCTGCCCAGCAGGTCCGCCTTGTCGGCGCCGATCGCGTCCAGGATCGCCACCACATCGTCCGCCCGCCGTTCGGGGGTGGAGCCCTTGTCCGGGTCGTCGGCAGGGCTGCGACCCATGCCGCGCGGGTCGAAGGTGATCACGGTGTAGTGCTTGGCGAGCGTCTCGGCCATCGCGGCGAAGGGCCCCGCGGTCATCGGGAAGCCCGCCAGCACCAGCACGGGTCCGCTGCCCCGCACGTCGTAGGCGATCCGCGCCCCGGGTACGGCGATCGTGTGTGTCGTCATCATGGGATGGCTGTCTTTCGTGTAGGTGTGCCGCGTTTCGGGTCTCTGATCGAGGCGTTGCCGCCCACTAAGGTGGGCACATGCCCCCCTTAGTGGGCGCATGCCCACTTCTCAAATCGGCAGAGGGCGCACGAGGGGCGGTGCTGTACGCGCCTGCGCTGTTCTGCCCGTGGACTGGCCCGCGATCAAGGGTGCGCGGTGGACTTGTGATGGTGAGAGGCGTGGGCTCTGGCCTGGCAAAATGTCCACTGAGCGCCAGATCCGGCGCCGATTGCGGCCAGATAGACGCCGCGGGTTTCGACCGTGCCCGCGCCGGTGTGCAGGGCGCAGGTGCGTTCGTCGATGCGTCCGACGGTTCCGGTTGGTCGTTGGTGGTGCGCAAGATGAACCACCGGTCCACCTCGTCGAGCACGAGGAGGTGGGCCGTTGGTGGTGCAGCCGTGCGAGCTGTCCGCGAGATCGGCCTGTACGTCAGGCCCGCAGGTCATTTCCGGCTGGCAGCGATGAGGTTGCCGGCGCCCTGGTGGAGGAGGTCGGCGGCGACGCGTGCGCCCAGCGCGGCCGGGTCGGAGTGGTCGCCCCAGGCGTGGGAGCGGACGAAGGCGCTGCCGTCAGGATTGAACACCATCCCGAACAGGCCCATCTGTCCGTCCGGGTCGGTGAAGGCGTGCCCTGCGATCGGACTGTTGCAGTGGCCGGACAGCATGTGCAGCATGGCGCGCTCAGCGAGGATGTGGCTCGCGGTCAGTGGGTGGTTGAGCTCGTCCAGGAGCCGCATGACCGGGGTGTCGGAGTTGCGGGCCTGTAGGCCGATGACGCCGGCGCCCACGGGCGGCACCATGGAGACCATGCCTTCCTCGGCGCTGTGGAACTCCAGGGGCAGTACCTCATGGTGGCGGTCCAGGAGGCCGAGGCGGATCAAGCTGGTGCGGGCCAGGATGAGGGCGGCGTACTTGCTGTCCTTCTCGTCCAGGTGGTTCAGGCGCGTGTCGACATTGCCTCGGATGCGTTCGGTCCTGAGGTCGGGCCGGTGGATGCTGAGCTGGGCGTGGCGGCGTACGGAGCTGGTGCCGATGAGCGATCCGGGCGGCAGATCGGCGAAGGGGACATCGCCGCGGGTGACCACGACGTCGTGGACGTCGTCGCGCGGCAGGTAGGCGCCGAACGCGGTTCCTTCTGCGAGGGGGACGTCACCGGGAACGTCTTTCATGCAATGAACGGCGATGTCGATCCGTGCGCTGGTCAAGGCGCGGTCGATTTCCTTGCTGAAGGCACCCTTGCCGCCGATCTCGGCCAGGTCGCCAGGCCACAGGTCGGCGCTGACCTGCGTCGGCACGATCTCGATGGGGATGCCGGGAACGAGCTTTGTGATCAGTTCAGCGACATGGCGGCTTTGGGTCTTGGCCATGGTGGACGTACGGGTGCCGATTCGTAGGGGAGTTTCGCTGAATCGGTTGAGTACGACTTCGGTCAGAGGGTTCACGTCGTGTGCTCTTTCTGGTCATGGGTTCAGCCATGTCGGCGGAGAGCTCAAAACTACAAGCCGTAGAGCTTGGTCCCGATGATGGCCGGATCAGGAGAGCATGTCGGGCGTTGTCATCGGGGGGGCGGGGCACGCGGGGACAGCCATCGGCGCCTCTTCCGAAGGCGGGCCATCGGTCCCGCCGTCCACCCGCACGAGGCGTTGCCGGGTATTCTCTCCCTGCTGCACGGCGCCTCCATCAGCGAGGTCCGCCACCTGCGGCTGGATGACATCGATCCGAAGCATCGTTTGGCCGCCCTGCCTGCGATGAGTTCCGGCGCTCCACCGGGTCTCCACTCTGGACGAGCTTTACGACCAAGGAGGAGTTTATGGGCAAGGTCATCTACTGGATGAACACCTCGATCGACGGCTACATCGCGGATCCCGACGGTGGCATGAACTTCATGGACCCGCCCGAGGACTTTCATCAGGAGGCGAACGACCAGGTTCGCCGGATCGAGGCGTTCCTGTTCGGGCGGCGGCTGTATGAGGCGATGGAGAAGCCCTGGACGGAGGATCTCGGCAAGGAAGGCGCCCCGGCCGTCGAGCGGGAGTTCGCCCAGCTCTACAAGGAGACGCCGCGGTACGTCTTCTCCGACACCCTCCAGACCGTCCCCGAAGGGGTCACGATCGTCCGTCGCAAGGACGCCGTGTCCGTGGTGACGCGCCTCAAACAGGAGATCGACGGCACCCTCCAGCTCGGCGGCCCCGAGTTGGCCGCCTCCCTGCTGGACCTGATCGACGAGTTCTGGGTGTACGCGTTCCCCGTGATCGTCGGGGGCGGCAAGCCGTACCTGCCCGTGAGAGAAGGACTGCTGCTGCGCCTGGTGGAGCACCGTGCCCTCGCCTCGGGAACCATGTTCCGGCGCTACGTACGACCCTGACTGGCCAGGAGCGCACCCCGGGCGTACCCACGAAGGGCCAGTGGCCGTACGCCCGTGCGCGATCCTGGACGAAGTGGCGCCCGCCTCGCTGAATCCGTGACCTTTCGGTACCACCTTGCACAGGTTCGCGCGAACGTGTGCGCTCTGGCGAAGGATTCGTTGGAGGCGATGGCGACGGCAGCGCGTAGCGGGCGCGCTCGATACGCACATGCTCGTTGTCCGGGGCGGTAAGGAGCCCTGCTATCGCCAACCGTTGATGGTCAGGTCGGGGTCGGTGGCCGCGTTCAGCAGTCGCCGGCCCCAACCGTAGGTCATCGGTAGCCAGTTGAAGTCGTGATCCGGTCCCACGATGTCGGCCAGCTCGATCAGCTTCATGATCTCTACCACCGCGGCCAGCGGCTTGGCCACGCGCCATGCGCCCCGCATCCGTTCCGGAGCGACGGTGTCGGCCCAGGCGGCGAAGCAGGTGTCGAGGTAGCTCGCCGCGTCCGGCTCGGACGCGTCGTGCAGCCATGAGGCCAGGTCGAACAGCGGGTTCGTGACGGTGGCGAAGCTCCAGTCGTGCAACAGGATCTCATCGTCGCGCACGACCACATTGCCGGGATGGAAATCGCGGTGGACGATCGTCGCCGGGATGGCCGCCTCGTCCAGGAGCTCGGCGCACTCGACCAGATACGGCGTCAGTGCCTGCAGCCGGTCGGCCTCCTCGTCGCTCAGCGCCCGGTCCCGGTTCTTCGGAAGCTTGGGCGCCCGCCAGATGTCGTCGCGGGCCACGGTCGACCGCACGCCGTCGGCCAGCGAGGTCGGCGTGAGCGGGACACACCCCGCGGCGATCAGCTCGTCCCCGCCGTGAATGGTCTCCTTCTGCACCATGACCAGCTGTGTCAGGCATGCGCGACGCTGCTCCTTGGAGACCGCCCAGCCGTCCACACCGCCGAAGTCCTCGGCGAGCCACCAGCGGTCATCGGGTGACATCGCGGTGATGGCAGCGAACGGCGCGATGCGCAACGACGCCAGGTATCGCGTGATGTCCGGCTCGCGAGCCAGCCTCGGCAGGACCGCTTTCAGGTACAGGTCACCCCGGTCAGTCGGCGTGCGGAGCACGGCGGACATGCTCCAGTGCTTGATCTGGCGGCTCGGACCGAGCCGCACGCGACCGGCAGCCTTGATCTCCCCGTCGATGTAGGACTCGGCTCGCTCGAACCAGCCGGGCCTGAACCAGTCGGAGGCGGGCGGCTGGGATCGCGCCGCCCAGCGGTCGAGCACCAGGCTCTGCCCGATCACCGCATCATGACCGTGCCACGCGAACCCATCGGCGGAGACCGGCCGCGCCCCGCCCGCCGCCAGCAGTACCACTGTCGTAAAGTCCAACGGCTCCAGGACTACCGTGGTCAGCCCGAGTTCGCTACGAACGCGATCGGTCAGCTCGCTGTCCATCGGCGACCACCTGACGTCGAACCGCATCCGCGGCAGCGCCGGTTCGCCGCCGGCCATGTCGCAGAGCACCGCACCGTCCTGGTCGACGACTACCAGCACGGCCTCCACGGATTCGGGCGGCATGATCAACCCTCCCAGGGCCAACGGAGTTCACGGGACAGCGCGCCGGCGCCGTGCTCCGCGTCCTGCCCGGCTCAGGCTCAGGCTCCCACCGCCACACTGACGTGGCCGGGTGATCAGCGTGGGCGGCTGAGGGCGGCCTCGGCCAGATCCGTCCATTTCTCGGCTGAGGAGTGGGGCACGACCACCCAGTCCTTTATCACCTTGCCCTGCCCAGAAGGGTCGAACAGCGACGCCCCGGGCAGTTCGAGCGCGGCCGTGTGCTCGGGGGTATCCCGGACCAGCCGGAACACCATCGCGCCGTCGCGCTGCAGGCTCGCGAACACCTTCCCCACCTGATCTTTGAGCGCGGGACTCCCCATCATCCTGGAGATCCGTACACCCAGGTCGGCCAGTTCGGCGCCGACCTGCTTGAAATCCTCTTCTGCGCTCATCGTCAGTCGGTCCCCAACTCCATGGCGGCGTGGTCGAGCAGTTGGTCGTGGCCGGGGCTCTTCCCGCGTGACGCGACCGCCTCGGCCCCGCCTTCCGGCAGCACGGCGATCAGGCTAGCTGTCCTGACGGCACTGATCAAGGCCGGATGCGGGGGGCCGGCCATGCCGAGTCCCGCTGCCGGTCCTCGACCACGTGCGATAGATCACCATCGGCGCAGTCCGCGGCCTCAGTGCAGGAAGCCGCCGTCATACAGGGCCTGGAAAACGAGTGAATCCACGTACGAGACCCGGTGCCGGTCGGCACACCCGTGCTCGGGCGAGGCGGGCAGGGGGCCCGGGCCGGAGCCTCGTCCGAGGGGGCGAGGTTCTCACGCAGCCGGCCGGTGGCCTTGGCGCGGTTGATCCACGGAGGCCATCGTCGGCAGGTGCGGTGACGGGATGCCGTGGAAGGGCCGGAGGTCCATGGTGCGCTCGTGAACCGCAGCGGCTGCCGTGGCCAAGAGTGATCGTTTCTCTGGCGCTAGCGCGTCCACCAGCGGGCGGTCGAGCGGGTGTCGCGCAGGGCGTTGGTGGCGCAGTGCACCTCGCCGCCGAGCAGGTGCGCCCACGACAGGTCCGCCACCCAGCGTACGTGCACGCCCTGAGCCTCCAGCGCACTCCGCGCGGCCTGCCGGAACAGATCGTGCCCGCCGACGACCGGGCCGTACGGGGCGGGCGCGGCGAACTCGCCGGCCGTCAGCGACAGCCCGTTGGGAATGCCCGGCGTGTACGCCTTCAGCAGTGACGGTTCGGCCTCGCTCGCGCTGAACAGCACGGGCACCCCCACGACGTCCGAGCGCCGCAGGCCCGTCGCGGCCAGCATGGTGTCGATCTGCGCGTCGATGTGTCTCGCGGCCCTGTCGTTGGCGGTCATCAGCGCCTGGTCGCCCAGCAGCCCAGTGACCGTGGGGGAGCCGGGGAACAACCGCGTGCCGCCGGCTCCGGCGGCCTCGGCCCGGCGCAGCAGCCGCGCGGCCATGCGCGGGTCGGCGACCATGAGCGTCCATCCGCGCGCGTTGGGTGCCCGTACGACGTGCATGGTCTCGTCCACGTGGCCGACCATCAACCAGCCGGTGTCGAGCACCACGGGCGGCTGGAGGCCCTGCCCCATGCCGGTCAGCAGGCGGACGAAGGCCGGGTCGGGGCGCCGGGTCCGGCCGGTGCCGTACACCAGCCGTCCCTGTGGGTGACCGGCGTACGGCGGGAGCGACTCGACGTTGCCGGTGGAGTTGCGCAGGTCGGTCAGGTGGTCGCGGCGGGTGAGGGTGAGCTGCTGCACGACGGCGACCCCCGGCCCGCGCAGGTCGCGGAAGAGCAGCCTGGCCATGGGCCGGGGCGTGGGCGCGCTCGCGTCGCCCAGGTCCACCACATTGCCTGACCTGACCAGAACGCGCATGGTCCTGACGCCGCCGGGCACGGGCATGGAGGTGGTGGTCGGCTCGAAGATGTCCTGCCACCAGGTGTCCTTCCACCACTGGGACGTGCCCGCGACGAATCTGGGCGCGCGCACTGCGGCGGCGCGCGTGGCGCCGCGCAGGTCGCGGGCGAACTCCTGCCACCCTCCAGGCAGGCCGTCGGGGAACGGCAGCGCGGGCGGTGAGCCAGGGCCCGTGCCAGGCTTGCCGGCCAGCACCTCGACGGCCGGTTGCAGGTCGTTCTGGAGGAGCAGAGGGGCCTCGCGCATGCGGGCGCGGGCGATCTGGCGCCGCCCGGGGTCGGTCACGGTGAGGGTGATCGTCAGCCGGCCGTCCCATCGGGCCCTGTCGCGTACGATGTCGCGTCCCTCGACGCCGAACTCCAGGCCGGCGCGCAGATCGGCGGCGGTGAGCCGGCCGCCACCCTCGGGCAGTGCGGGCCTGAAGTCGGCGGCCAGGCGGTCGCCGTCGCGCCGGACGAAGATCCGCGCCTTGTCCGGGGCGTCGACGCTCAGCAGCCCGGTGGCGGCGTCGCCGAGGCCGGGCATGGCGGGCAGCCGCAGCCGTGCCAGGTCGGCCGCGTCGCGCTCGCCGTTCACACGGGCGTCTGCGGCGTCGTTGCAGGCGGCCAGCCGAGCGTCGGCCGCACCACCGGGAGCGTCCAGGTCCGCGTCGGCCACCTGGCAGCGGCCCTCGCTGTCGTCGAGGTTGGGCAGGAAGATCGCCTCCCCGGAACCGCCGCCTGCGGGCGCGGCATCGACCTCGCCGTCGTGGTCGGTGTCGGCCAGCAGCGCCAGTGCGGAGGGAGATCCGGCGGAGACGGGGGCGGCGATCGGCCAGGCTCCGGTGAGCGTGGCCACTACCGCGCAGGCGGCGGTGGTCGTTCTCGCAGGCATCTGGGCTTCCTCACTCTGCTCGAGATTTATCACAGCTGGGATAAATCCAAGGTATCACAAGTGTGATATAAAAGCGCCATGCCGAAAATAGTCGATCCCGTCGAACGCCGTCGCGAGGTGGTGGACGCGCTCTTCAGGGTCGTCGTGCGTGACGGCCTGCAACGCGCGTCTCTGCGCACTGTCGCCGCCGAGGCCCAGCTCAACATCGGCTCCCTGCGCCACTACTTCGCCACGCAGGAGGAGCTGATGCGCTTCGCGATGACCTCGATGATCGAACGGGTGGCCGAGCGGTTGCGGGCAGCGGTCGAGGAGGCGGGCGACCTGGCGGTGCTGTCCGCGCAGGAACGGCTGGAGCTGTCCGCGCGGTTGCTGGGGGAGCTACTGCCCCTCGACGAGCGGCGTCGCGCCGAAGTCACGGTGTTCCTCGACTTCGCCGCCGCCTCCAGAACCGACCCCGCGCTGCGAGACCTGGCCTCGCAGGTCGCGGTGGGCACGCGCGCGTTCGTCAGCCGCGTGCTCGAACGCCTGGAGACCGGGGGCGCCCTGCGCCGGGGGCTCCGGCTCGACGTGGAGACCGAGCGGCTGTCGGCGCTCGTCGATGGCCTCGCCATGAACGCCGTACTGCATCCCGAGCTGGTGAGCGGACACGACTGCCTGGAAGTCGTGCGCACCCACCTCGGCGCGCTGGCCGCGTAGGGGCGCAGACCACGTACGCCTGGTCAGGCTGAGTGCCGTCTACGGCGAGTCGTTTGCTTGGCCTACGACGATGCCCGTCCCGCGGCCTTGCACCCGCAGCTTCGTCAGCCGGTCGGTGGCCTCGTGTGGTGTCATGTCGGCGCCCCGTCGGTAGGCGGTGTCGTAGTCGGTACGGCCGAGCCGTTCCGCGAGCACCTCCGCAAGGGAGCGCAGTTCGGTGTCGCCGTGGTCGAAGGAGCCGCGGATGGCCTGGCTCAGGCCGAGCGCGGTGGCCGCGCCGGCCGGATCGCCCTCCAGGAACAGCAGCCGGGCCAGGAGCTCGGCGGCCGAGGGGGCGTCCATGTTCGCCTGCGCTGCTTGGACGGCGCGGGGCAGCAGTTCGCGTGCGCGTACGGCGTCCCCGGCGGTGAGAAGGTTGGCTACCCGAGCGGGGAGCAGCCAATTGTCGGTGGTCTCTGCCGACTGGGGCAGTTTGCGGGCGAGCGTCTCCATCCGGTCGAGTTCCTGGCCGGCGCGTTCGACCTCTCCGGAGCGGCGGTGCAACTCGGCCAGGCGGCCCAGGACCTCGATCTCCAGCATGGGCTGACCGCGCTCCCAGGCCGCTCGTTCGGCGGTTTCGATGTCGTGCCTGGCACCGGTCAGGTCGCCGGCGCGCATGCGTTCGGTGGCGAGCCCGAGCCGGGCCGGTACCTCGTCCTGTGAGCCGAGGTCGGTGGCGATCGCGACGCTGCGCTCGTAGGCGGCGATCGCCTGGTCGTGTTCACCGGAGACGGCGTGGATCTGCGCCATGCCGTACAGCATCTTCGCCGTCCACCATCGGTCGCCCGCCTCCTCGAACGCGCGCAGCGCCGCCGCCACCGCGGTCGCGGAGTTCTCCGGGTCGGCGCGTTCGCGCCACCGGACAAAGTCCATCGCGAAGGTGCAGGCGATCGCCCAGCGGTCCGAGCCGCTCCGCACGCGGGCGATCTCCCGATCGACCAGCTCGTCCAACCCGAGCATCGCCGCCATCGGCAGCGCCATCGTCAGCACCATCGGATAACGCCGCAGCGCGCCCGTGCGCGCGCAGTCGTCGATCAGCGCGCGCAGCCGCTCGGGGTCACTGATCGGCCCGCCCTCGCCGCCCACCAGGTGAATCGCGGTGAACGCGGCCCGGGCGTCCGCGGGCAGCGCATCGCCGAACTCCAGGACCCTGGACACGTAGGCATCGGCCCGGCCGTCGTAGCGGAGCATGACCCAGTACCAGTACAGCGGCCCGAGGATCCGGGCCGCGGTCTCGGCGTCGCCGCCGTCGATGGCCGTTTGCAGGGCGTACATCAGGTTGTCGTACTCGGCCTCGAACAGCCGCAGCGACTCCACCTGCTTGGCCGAGCGCAGCAGCGGCTCGTGCTCCTCGGCCAGGTCGGCGAAGTGCCGCACGAGCCTGCGCAGGACGGCTTCGCGCTCCTCCGCGAGCCCGAGCTTCTCCGCCGCGTAGGCCCGGATGGTCTCCAGCATGCGGTACGCGTCGCCGCCCCGCTCCACGATGGACTTGTCGACCAGGGAGTCCAGTAGATAGATGACCTCCCCTGCGGGGAGGGTCTCATCCGAACAGACCGCCTCAATCGCCTCGATCCCGGTTCTCGCCGGAAATATCGACATTCGGCGGGCCAGGGTCCGTTCTTGATCGGTGAGGAGATCCCAGCTCCACTCGATGACCGCATGGAGGGTCTGCTGGCGGGGCTGAGCGGTCCGGTTGCCGGTGCTGAGCAGCCGGAAGCGGTCGTCCAGCCGCCGGGCGAGCCGGCCGGTGCTCATGGTCCGCAGTCGAGCCGCGGCCAGCTCCAGGGCCAGCGGCAGTCCGTCCAGCCGGCGCACTATGTCCACCACCGGCCCTGCCGTGGGCGCGTCCAGCGCGAAGCCGGGCTGTACGGCTGCCGCCCGATCGAGGAACAGCAGCACCGCGGCCGATTCGCGGGCGCGGACGGGATCGGCGTGGGCCGGCGGCAGCTCGAGCGGGCCCAGCCGGCACAGCGCCTCACCCATGACCTCCAGCGGTTCCCGGCTCGTGGCCAGAATGCTCAGGTGCGGCCGGCGCTCCAGCAGCTGCCCGGCGAACTCCGCGACGGGTCCGGAGATCTGTTCGCAGTTGTCCAGCACCAGCACGCCTTCACCGCCGGCGAGCAGATTGACCACCCGCTCCAGCGGCGTGCCGGACGGCTGTGCGTCGGCGACACTGAGCGTGCCCAGCACCGCCTCCGGCAGCCCGTCGGCCGTGTTCACCCCGGCCAGGGAGACGAGCCAGATCCGGCCGCGCTGGTGGGCCCGATGCCGGCTCGCCGCCTCCACGGCCAGCCGGGTCTTGCCCACTCCTCCGGGCCCCACAACGGTGACCAGCCGGGAGGTCTCCAGCAGGCCGGCCAGCAACCGCAGCTCCTCCTCCCGGCCGACGAAGCTGGTCAGCTGGGCCGGCAGACGTCCTCGCGCCGCCTCCGGCCGAGCCGGTGCCGCCTCGGGGATCTCCAGCTCGCCCCGTAACAGGGCGAGGTGCGTCTTCCGCAGTTCCTCGGAAGGGTCGACGCCCAGCTCCTCGGCGAGCGTGCCGCGAACCTCCTCGAACACGGCCAGCGCATCGGACTGGCGGCCCGCCGCGTGCAACGCCCGCATCCGCAGCCCGGCCAGCCGTTCCCGCAGCGGATGGCCCGCGGCCGCCGCCTCCACCTCGGCCAGGATCTCGCCGTGGCGCCCAAGCCGCAGCTCCGCCTCGAAGCGGTCTTCGGCGGCCCCGACGCGCAGGTCGTCCAGGCGCGCGCCGGCCGTACCGGCAAAAGGGATGTCGCGCACATCGGCCAGCGCGTCTCCCCGCCACAGCGCCAGCGCCTCGCCCAGCAGGGAGGCCGCCTGCCGCGCGGAGCCCGCCGCCAGTTCGCGGCCGCCCCGCTTCGCCAGCTCCTCGAACCGGACCGCGTCGACGTGCTCGGCGCGTACGTGCAGGCGGTAGCCGCCGGGCACCGTCTCCACGACCCCGGCCCCGCCCAGGGACCTGCGCAGCCGATGCACCAGCGCATGCAACGCGTTGACGGCATCCCCGGACGTGCGTTCCCCCCACAGGCCGTCGAGCAGCGAATCGACGGACACCACTTCGCCCCCGGCCAGTGCCAGCCTGGCCAGCAGCCCGCGAACCCTGGTGCCGCCGAGATCGATCGGCGCACCGTCGTCGGCACGGGCCCGGACCGGCCCCAGCACCTCAATCCGCATGCTCCACAGGCTAACGGGCAAGGAAACCGATCAAGATCATGCCTCTTGCAGCAGGAAGGGGTGCCGCTCCCTACAGCTCCAGGCGGACGCCGTAGTCGGTCAGCCAGACGTTCAGATCCAGCGCCAGCTCCAGACCGAACCGGGTCATCGTGGTGGTCACCTTGTCGGACGGGTCCGTGACGGCTTCGCGGACGGCCGCCGGGTCGAGGAGCGGCAGCACCGGGGCCTCCTTGTCACTGACGACCTCGCGCAGCGCCGCGCGGAGCGCCTGCTCGTAGCCCACGTCCTGGGTCACCGGGTACGGGGCCTTGACGCGGCGCAGGATCGGCTCGGGCAGCAGGTCGGCCCCGGCCGCGCGCAGCAGGCTCTTCTCCCTGCCGTCGAACGTCTTCATGGACCACGGGGTGTTGAAGACGTACTCGACCAGGCGGTGGTCACAGAACGGCACCCGCACCTCCAACCCGACGGCCATGCTCATCCGGTCCTTGCGGTCGAGCAGGAACGGCAGGAAGCGGGTGAGGTGCAGGTAGCAGATCTCGCGCATGCGCCGCTCGCGCTCGTCCTGCCCGTCCAGGTGGGGCACCTCGCCCAGCGCCGTACGGTAGCCATCAGCCGTATAAGTGTCCATGTCGAGCCGACGTAACAGCGACTTGTCCAGGATGTCGGTCGGCTGATGCTCGCGCATCACCATGGCCAGCCACGGGAAGGTGTCGGCCTGGACCGCCTCCGGCAGGTGGAACCAGGCGTACCCGCCGAACACCTCGTCGGCGGACTCACCCGACAGCGCCACGGTGGAGTGTTCGCGGATCGCGCGGAACAGCATGTAGAGCGACGAGTTCATGTCGCCGACGAAGTGGGGCACGTCCCAGGCCCGCACGACGGCGGCGCGCAGACTCGGGTCGGCCAGTTCGTCCGGCCCGAGGACGATGTCGGTGTGGTCGGTGCCGACGTGCTCGGCCAGCATCCGCACGAACGGCGCGTCGGGGTCGCCGCGCAGCTCGTCGGCCTGGAAGTTCTCCGCGTAACCCGCGTAGTCCACGGCGAACGAGCGGATCCGCCCGTGCTTGGCGGCCAGCGCGGTGACGATGCTGGAGTCAAGGCCGCCGGAGAGCAGGCTGCAGAGCGGGACGTCGGAGACGAGCTGCCTGCTGACGATGTCGTCGAGCAGCTCGCGCACCGTGCGTACGGTGGTGTCGAGGTCGTCGGTGTGCTCGCGGGCGTCCAGCGCCCAGTAGCGGCGCAGCTGGGTGCCCTGCCTGCTGACGCGCAGCAGGTGGCCCGGAGGCAGTTCGTACATGCCCTTGTAGACCGGCCGCTGTCGGAGGCTCGCCAGGCTGAGGAGCTGGCGCAGGCCGTCGATGTCCACCACGGGCGGGGCCAGCGGATTGGCCAGGATCGCCTTGGGCTCGGAGCCGAACAGCACGCCGTGGGGGAGGGGATAGTAGTAGAGGGGCTTGATGCCCATACGGTCGCGGATCAGGAGGAGCTCCTGGGAGCGCTCGTCCCAGAGAGCGAAGGCGTACATGCCGTTGAGCCGGTCGGCGACGGCCTCGCCCCACTCCAGGTAGCCGCGCAGCACGACCTCGGTGTCGCTCCTGGTGCGGAAGCGGTGGCCTCTGGCGGCCAGCTCGGCGCGCAGCTCACCGAAGTTGTAGACCTCGCCGCTGTAGGTGATGACGGCCAGGCCATCGGCCGTCATGGGCATGTGGCCGCCCTCGATGTCGATGACGGCCAGCCTGCGGTTGCCGAGCGCGGCGTGCCGGCCGAGGTGGAGGCCCTGGTCGTCGGGGCCGCGGCAGCTCATGGTCTCGGTCATGGCGAGGGCGGTGGCGCGCTCGTCGGTCAGATCGCGGTCGAAGTCCACCCATCCGGCGATGCCGCACATGCGTGGGTCCTCTCAGACGATGTCCTGGTGCTCCCTGGCGTCGGCCTGACAGTTTGCCTAGCGCCCTCGCAACATAACCGCACAGAGCTGATCGGTCCATAGGCGACCAGCGACGCGAACGGTGATGATTCGGTTCATGAATGGGGACGTTGGTCGTCGGCAGTGGCGGGCGGAACATTCTGGTTGAGCCGGAAAAGGTTGTCGGGATCCCAGGTTCTTTTGATCTGGGCGAGCCGCTGGAAGTTGTCGCCGTAGGCCCGGCGAACTCCCTCAGCACCCTCGTCGGCGAGGTGGTTGACCTCCACCCCGATGGCCCATGACCGGGTCTCCGCCCACAAGCGGTCGGCCCAGTCGATGTGCCTCTGCGGGTTCTCGTCGTCCGCCGACCAGGCCGCCCCGATCTCCAGGCAGTAGGACGCCTCCCGGTGCCGGAAGGCGGTGGCGTCGGCCGCGACCCGCGCCGCCGCGCCGCCCATCGGCAGCACGATCACGCCGCTGTCCGGCGAGCTCAGCCCCCCGCCGTGCTCGATCACTGCTGCGATGAGCTCCTCGGTCAGCGCACCGCCCAGGTGAGAGCGCATGTGATAGGGCGTGGGCCGGCCCTGCGGGTCGAAGATGTGCTGCAGTGTCTCGAACGTCGTCGGTTCGACCAGGTCGGCGAACGGCCTGCCGAACCCGCGCACCGGCGCGAGCTCGCGCTCCCCATCGGCGAGGGGACCGACGTAACACATCGCCAGCGCGAGCACCGGCTTCCCGTGCAGTTCCTGAGGAACGAACGGCGCCGGCGGACCGGCGAGGATCGCCGCTGCCACGTTGGCCTCGTCGGGGGCGCTCTGGCCGTATTCGGCGAGGAAGCGCAGCACGTCGGCGGCCTCCTCCAACCGGTGCAGGACCAGCCCGCCGAGCAGCCGGTCGACCGGGTGCAGGCGCAGGGTGAACTCGAGGACGATCCCGAGGTTGCCGCCGCCGCCCCGCAGGCCCCAGTAGAGGTCCTGATTCTCGTCGGCGCTCGCGCGGACGATCTTTCCCGAAGCGGTCAGGACGTCGGCCGCGACGAGGTTGTCGCAGGCGAGCCCGAAGACCCGCGCGAACCACCCGTTGCCCCCTCCGAGCGTCGACCCGGCGACGCCCACATCGGCGACGTGCCCGCCGACCGGCGCGAGGCCGTGCTGTGCGGCAGCCGCGGTGAGCTCACCCCACCGCACACCGGGGCCGACGTCGGCCGTCCGCCGCTCCGCGTCGACGACGATCTGCTTCATCGGGCCCAGGTCCAGGACCAGGCCGCCCTCCGTCGTCGAGAAGCCGGGGAAGCTGTGCCCGCCGCCGCGTACGGCGAGCTCGAGGCCGGTGTCACGGGCGACCGTCAGCGCCGAGACGGCATCGTTCCGGGTTCGGCAGCGTGCGATGGCAGCGGGTTTGCGGTCGATCAGTTGGTTCCACACGCGGCGGGCCGACTCGTAACCGGCGTCCTCAGGCAGGATCAGCTCGCCGTCGAAGCCGTCAGCCAACGCGCGTAACGCGTTATCAGGCGTCACGTTGCCTCCGATGTTTCAGCACACAGGGATGACTGGGTCGTATCACCTCCACCCAGGAAGTGCTATGCCGTGACTTTGTCCACTTTCGGACATCGTCCTCCAGCTCACCGACACTAAAAAGGCCCTTTCCGCCTAAATCATGCGCACACTTCTTTCGCGCTGCGTTTTGATTTGCGGGCGTCTGGGCGCGTCGGTCCGCAAACATTGCCCGGCCCTAGCGCGGTCGATCGACTGCGGCCAGGTCACCCGCCACACGGCGTACCGCGCCTTCATCCTCGGCCGCCGTGGTGACAGCTCGTTGACGGCACCCGTCGTCTAGGCGACGACAGCCAGCAAGGTCGTCATCGCGGCGGTGAGCTCCGGGTCGCCGCTCGCCTTGACCCGCGCACGGGCCTCCTCGACGCCGATGCCCCTGGTCGCGAGCCGCCAGAACGTGTCCTGATCCATCGAGACGTGCGCGGCGGCCTCGCCGCCGGGCGCGTCCATCCGCCACCGGCCCGCACGCCACGCCGCGCTCCACCGCCCGCCGGCCGGTCCGAGCACTTCCAGGTCGGCCACCGTGCCCTCCGGGCGGTCGTGCGCCCGCAACGTGAACGGCAGGGCTCGGGCGAAGATGTCCAGCACCGGCGCCATGAGCTCGGGCTCCGTCGCCCCTGGCAGGGAGACCGCGTCGCGCACCTGCTGCTGGTGGACCCAGAACTCGGTGTACTCGCGGCCGACGTCGAGCCAGCCGGGGCTGTCGACGTCGGTGGCGGCCCAGGACACGTTCAAGCCGGCCGGAGCCTCCAGGTCGTGCGCCGCCCAGACCGCGTCGAGCTGAGGCCCCAGCTGCTCCAGCAGCTCGACCAGCAGCCGCGGGCTGAGCTGGCGGGCCGCCCTGACGAACTCTTCGTTCGTACGGGCGAGGTAGGCGGGCAGCGTCTCGTCATCGGCGAAGACGGCACCGGCATGCCCGTCGCGGGCACCGGACAGGCGCCGCATGTAGTCGTTGAGCACGTGCGCGGCGACGTCGTGCACGTCCCAGCCCGGGCAGACCGTCGCCCTGGCCCAGTCGGCCGGGGACAGGGCGCCCAGCAGGCCGAGCATGGCCTGCCGCTCGCGCGGGAACAGGGGGCGGACATCGACGACCGGGCCGAAGATCGACATGGTCCGACCCTATCGAAGCCTCTCTGCCCTGATGAAACTTTTCTACCTGGTCTTCTGCACGTGGGTGGTGTCAGTGCCGAGGAGGGTGCCGTCGGCGCCGGTCGGCGCGATTTCCGGCACAGGGGTGCCGTGCCGGTCGACAAGGGTGGAGTGGGTCTCGCCGGGGGCGAAGGCGTGGCGTTCGCCCCACTGCCGCAGGGTGACGATGACGGGGAAGAGGTCGCGGCCGGCGTCGGTGAGCACGTATTCCTGGCGGCGGCCCGAGGGTGCGGCGCGCTGGGCCAGCAGCCCGTGAGCGGTGAGCTTGCGGAGGCGGTCGGTGAGGATGTTGCGGGCGATGCCGGTGCGTCGCTGGAACTCGGTGAACGATCGTGCCCCGTCCATCGCGTCGCGGATGACGAGAAGGCTCCACCTGTCGCCGACGAGGTCGAGCGTGCGGGCGACGGGGCAGTCGGGGTCGGTCCAGTCGGTGTTCGGGGTGCGCAACGTGACACCTCCCGATGAGTTGCGGATTGAAACCATTATGTCCTACGGTCAAATTGGTTGCAATCTGCTACTGATTGAGGTTGGAGTGCGATGGACGTGTGGCGGCGGTTGCTGCTGGCGGTGGTGTGTGGTGTCGCAGTGGCGAGCATCTATGCGGCGCAGCCGGTTCTGGAGCCGATGGGACGCGATCTCGGTGTGGCGGCAGACCTCACCGGGTGGATCGTCGCGACCGGCCAGGTCGGCTATCTGGCGGGGCTGGTGCTGCTGGTGCCGCTCGGCGATGTGGTCGACAGGCGCCGGCTCATCGCCGTGCACCTGGTGCTCACCGCAGTGGGCATGATCCTGACGGCCTCGGCGTCAGTCGCATGGGTGGCGTTCGTGGGGCTCGCGGCGGCTGGGGTGTTCGCGGTCGTGGTGCAGACCGTGGTGGCCTACGCCGCCTCGGTCTCGCCGCCTGCCGAACGCGGACGGAACATCGGGGTCGTGACCTCGGGTGTCGTGGTCGGCATCCTGGGCGCGCGGGTCGTCACCGGCGGGCTCGCCGAGGTGTGGGGCTGGCGGAGCGTCTACGCCGTGCTCGCGGTGCTGTCACTCGGGCTCGCGGCCCTCGTCCTCGTCGTACTGCCGTCAGAGGAGCGCCCCAACCGACCTGCGGGGTACCGGCGGGCCGTCGGCTCACTCGGCGGACTGTTCGGGCGGCGCATCTTCCTGACGCGCGGGCTCATCGCGTTCTTCTTGTTCGCCTCGTTCGGAACCCTGTGGAGCGGGCTGTCCCTGCCGCTGTCGGACGCGCCGTGGCAGCTGAGCGAGAGCCAGATCGGACTGTTCGGCCTCGCGGGACTCACCGGCGCACTCGGCGCGGCACGCGCGGGACGGTGGGCGGATGCAGGACGGGCTGCTCCGGTCACCGGTCTCGCGCTCACCCTCCTCATCCTCTCGTGGGCGGCGATCGCGCAGTTGCCGTGGTCACTGTGGCTCCTCATCGTCGGAACCGTGGCTCTCGACTTCGCGGTCCAGGCCGTACATGTGAGCAACCAGCACCTGCTCACCGCCGCGTATCCGGAGCGCACCAGCAGCGTCATCGGCAGCTACATGGTCTTCTACTCGCTCGGCTCCGCCCTCGGCGCAGCCGCAACCACCGCCGTCTTCACCGCCCACGGCTGGGTGGGCTCCAGCCTCCTCGGGGCCGGATTCGCGGCCTGCGCGCTGGCCGTCTGGGTGACCGACAGGCGACTTGACAGTCACGCGATGACCTCGCCGGACCCGTTTGCCGAAGCCGAACCAGATCCTTGTTCGCAGTAAGAATCTACAATGTAAAGGCGCCTGCGGTGGTTGCTCATACTTGTTGTCATGAAATTCACAAGCGATCGGCGATCTTGATATGTTGATCACGTCTTGACATGATCGGCGCGGAGTTAAGCGGCCAGAACCGGCGACGAGCTCACTCCCGGTTCTGCGACTGGCGGGGAGTGCACATGACCTGGGAGTTGGCGAGGCATTACCGTCATTACCCGGAAGGTGCCGAGCACCCTACTTCCTTCGCCGGTCGTGCGATCGTCGATTTCGGCGGCGACGAACCGGATGGTCGGCAGTCCGATGAGGCTGTGGCCTGGAGAATCAGCATCGGTCCACGGGCGGATGACGACTACGACGAGGACCTGTGGGACGCATTGGCGGAGGCCACAGGGGATCGCACCCATCCGATATTCCGAGACGTTTTCGAGGGGTTCCTCGACGTCGTGCCGCCCGACTCCGTCGAGGCGCTGGTGGTCGGACGATGGGGGCCGGAGTTAGAGGAGGACGAGGCGCCGATCCAGATCCTGCGCGAGGCGGCCGAACGGTTGACCAAGCTCAAGGCGATGTTCGTCGGCGAGCAAGCCGGTATCAATCAGTGGTACGACGCCCACGCGGAGGAGTTGCTCGCCGCTTACCCACAGCTCGAGACACTGCGGATCCGCGGCGGAATGGGCGACAGCACAGGGCTTCGCCATCCGCTCACGCACACGTCACTGCGGCACTTGGCGATCGAGTCCGGCGAACTGTCCCGCGATACGGTTGCGGCGATCTCGGCGTCTGATTTGCCGGCTCTGGAGCACCTCGAGCTGTGGTTCGGCGACGAGCTGCACGGCGGGCCGACTGTCGACGATCTCGCGCCGATCCTGTCCGGGGCGCAGTGGCCGCGGCTGCGGTACTTGGGCCTGCGTAACGCCGAGATCGCGGATGAGATAGCCATGGCGATGGCGACAGCACCGGTGGTGACCGCGTTGGAGACGCTGGACCTGTCGTTGGGAACGCTCAGTGACACCGGCGCGGAGGCGTTACTGGCCGGTCAGCCGCTTACGCACCTGCGCAAACTCGACCTGCATCATCATTTCCTGTCTCAGGCAGCTCAGACCCGCCTGCTCAATGAGCTGCCTGGCATTGTCGACGTTTCTGATGGGCAGGGCGACAACGTACGGCACCGATACACCATGGGCAACCGACTCTGAGATCGATGGAGTCGGCGCGCGACTGGCTGTTCGAGGGCAGCCGAGGTCAAGAGGATGGTTCGAGGTAGATCTTACGTTCTTCGGGGGTCAGCTCGCGGATGGTGCGCCTGGCGGCGAGTGCCTGAACCTGGTCCATGGGGCCGCATACCTCGCAGCGCCAGATCCGTACCGTGGCGTCATCGTAGGTCGAGAGCAGCTGCCGGCCGTCCGGGCTGAACCTCACGGAATTGACCGTGGTGCCGGAGCCGCTGAAGACCACTGGCTCGCGTCCCTCGGCCGGCATCCAGATCCGTACGGTGTTGTCATTGCCACTGCTGATGACCTGGTGCCCGTCCGGGCTGAAGCCGACGCTCCACACCACGCCCTGATGGCCGCGCAGGACGGTCGGGTCTCCGGTCCCGTCGGTGTTCCAGATGCGGATCGTGCCGTCGTTGCCCCCGCTGACCAGCCGCCGCCCGTCCGAGCCGAAGGCGAGGCACCACACCAGGCCTTGGTGGCCGCGCAGCATGACAGGTTGACCGGTCCCGTCGGCGTTCTGGATCAGGATCGTGCCGTCCACGCCTGCGCTCGCCACTCGCCGCCCGTCGGGGCTGAACCCGACATACCGGACTTGGCTCTGGGGGCTGTCCATGATGACCGGCGCTCCGGTCCCGTCGGTGTGCCAGACCCGTACAGTGCCGTCGTCACCTCCGCTGACCACCCGCGTGCCGTCCGGGCTGAAGGCGGCGTTCCACACATTTCCACTGTGGCCGCGTAGCACGACAGCCTGGCCGGTCCCGTCGGCGTGCCAGATCCGTACTGTGCTGTCAGCACCTGTGCTCGCCAGTCGCCGCCCGTCCGGGCTGAAGGCGACCCCGAGGACGTCCGCCTTGTGGCCGCGCAGCACCAGCGCGTCGCCGCTGCCGTCGATGTTCTGGACGCGGATCGTGCCGTCGATACCGGCACTGGCGACGCGTCGCCCGTCCGGGCTGAACGCGGCGTCGTACACGGTCCCCCCGGTATGACCTCGCAGGATCATCGCGTCACCGGTGTACGCCACGTCCCACAGCCGCATCGTCCCGTCATCGCTCGCGCTCGCCAGCGTACGCCCGTCCGGGCTGAACGACGCGTTCCACGTCGTACCACGATGGCCGCGCAGAACGAGCGGGTCGATGTTGCTGGCCATGTTCCAGATCCGGACCGTGCCGTCGTTGCCCACGCTGGCGATCCTCCGGCTGTCGCGGCTGACCGCCGCACCCTCCACCGTGCCGTCGTGCCCGCGCAGCACTGCTGGTGCGTGCCGTCCGGTCACGTCCCACACCCGCACCGTGCCATCGGTGCTGCCGCTGACCAGGTTCCGCCCGTCCGGGCTGTACTGCAGTCCTTCCACAGAGTTCTCGTGGCCGCGCAGCACGACCGTTCTCGCCTTACCGGCCGGGTCCCAGATCCGGACGGTGCCGTCTCCGCCGCCGCTGGCCAGTCTCCGTCCGTCCGGGCTGAACGCGACCTGCAGAGCCCGTCCATCGTGGCCGCGCAGCACCTTGGGAGCACCGCCTCCTGCAGACGGACCGCCGATCCATCTGCCGCCGTCCGGTGCTTTCCAGATCCGCACCGTGCCGTCGTCCCCGGCACTTGCCAGACGTCGCCCGTCGGGGGTGAACGAGACGCCCCACACCGGGCCACGGTGGCCGCGCAGCACCAGCGGATCGCCACGGCCGGCCCAGTCCGACACGCTGACCGTTCCGTCGATGCCGCCTGTCGCCAGGTAGCGTCCGTCCGGGCTGAACACGGGGTTCCACGCCTCACCGGTATGGCCGTGCAGCACCACCGGATCGCCGGTGGGCAGCCCTTGGGCGGACACCTGCCAGACCCGTACGGTGCCGTCCCCGCTGCCGGCGGCCAGCTGCCGCCCGTCCGGGCTGAATGCGACGCCGCAGACCTTGCCCGCGGCGATGGGAACGATGAGCCGGATCCGCGAGTCGACGGTCGCCTGCCGGAGCACCGCCGTGGCCTCCTCCGTCGGGCTGACCGCGTATGCCCGCCGGGCCAGCAGCAGCCCGAGCTGCGGGTCCAGCTGGAGCTGGCCACGCGCGTTCGCCGCCAACTGGCGGGAGTACGCGAGATCTCGCTCCTTCTCCGCCCGGTTGGCGTTCACCAGCGCCACCACGGCCAGCACTCCGACCACGGTCGCCACCACCACCAGGCTGATCAGAGCCGCGCGCACACGACGGGCCGCCGCCGCCCGCTCCCGGCGCGCGCGTACCCTGCTGGCCGCCAGGAATTCGTGTTCCAGGTCGTTGAGCCGGTCGAGCGCGCGGTCCTCCCAGGCCGCCAGTCGCGTTCCCCGGTACAGCAGCTCGTCCTCGCGCCCGTGCTGTTCCCACTCGGTGGCGGCGTCGGTGAGCCGCCGCTGGAGCCGGACGAGTTCCCGGTCTTCGGCGAGCCAGCCCCGCAGCCTCGGCCAGGAACGGATCACCGCCTCGTGAGCCACCTGGACGCTGTCCTCGTCGACGGTGAGCAGCCGCGCCGCCGTCAGCCGGGACAGTACGGCCTTCATCGCCGCCCCGTCCGGCCCCGCCAGCAGCTCCGCCGGCGGGACGCGCCTGCGCGTGTCCTCGGTTCCCTGCCCCAGCGCCGTCAGGCGGAGGAACGCGTTCCTGGCCAGACCTCGCTCACCGGCGTCGAGCCCGTCGTAGATCTGTTCGGCGGTCTGCGCGATGGCGCCCTGGATGCCTCCTGCTTCCCGGTACCCCGCGAGCGTCAACGTGCCGCCTTTTCGGCGCTTCCACGTCTCCAGCAGGGCGTGGGAGATCAGGGGCAGCGCGCCGGGCTCACCTCTTGCGTCGCTGAGGATGGTCTCGACGAGCGCCCGCTCGACCTTGAGCTCTGCCCGGAGCGCCGGGCCGAGGATCACCTGCCGGAGGTCGTCGTCCTCCATGGGACCGATGAGCAGGTGCCGGTCGCGCAGCATGGCCACCAGCGGCGGGTGTTCGGCGCACCGGGCGTAGAAGTCCGCGCGGATTCCCAGTACGACGCGGGCTCGATCGTTGGTCTCCTCCGCCGCGGCGAGCAGCGAGTCCAGGAAGAGGGATCTCTCCTTCTGGTCGTCGCAGAGGCTGAAGACCTCCTCGAACTGGTCGACGACGATCACGATGCGCGCGCTCTTCGGCCTGCCCGCCAGTATCTGACCGATCGCCAGCCGGACGTTCGAAGGGGCGGCCATCAGGTCGGCGTACAGGGAGGGGGCGGAGGTTCCGCTGAGGTTGGCCAGGCCCACCGCGAGTTCGTCCAAGGGGTGCGCGCCTGGCGTGAGAAGGAGCGTCGGGCGGTCCAGGCCTTCCGAGGCGGCGCTGTTCCTCAACGCCGGAAGCAGGCCGGCTCGAAGCAGGGAGGACTTGCCGCTTCCTGAGGCGCCGAACACCGCGAGCAGGGATGTGTCGCGTAATCGCGCGGAGAGTTCGTTCACCAGCTCGCGCCGGCCGAAGAACCGGTCCGCGTCGTCAGGATCGAAGGTGACCAGGCCAAGGTACGGCGCGTCCTCGTCCATCTGATCCTCCGCGCCGGCGTCGGCGGCGGCCAGCTCCGCGGCGACCTCTCGCCAGAGTTTCTCCCAGGTCTCGGTGTCGCCGCCGCAGGCCTCGACATAGGCCAAGGTGACCGCCAGCGTGGGGAAGATCCCCCCACCTGCCGCCTCGGACAGTGCGGTCACCGAGTAGTGCGCGCGCCTGGACAATTCGCGGTAGCTGGACCGAGGGGCCCCGGCGCGTAACTGCCTCAGCTCGTGCGCGAACCGCTGTAACGGGCCCGCGTCAGGGTCGAGCGGTCGTTCCGGTCGTCCCATGAACCCGCTCCCATGGCCGTACGATCGCCGGTTGTCGAACTGCGAAGTTCGGCGCTTGACAACCGGGATCGACTATAGCCATCGGGAGTTGATTACGCGATGAACCGCCCGTCCTGCCCCCGTGGGAAGACGGGCGGTTTACGCCCGGTATGCCGGCGACAGCCCAGGACTGGGCTGGATCCGGCCTTACAGGTCGTAGTGCAGGTCGGTCTTGCCATTGCTGGGGTTGTAGGTGCAGTAGTAGTCGATGCCGGTTTGCGAGTGCAGGTAGGCCGCTCTGTTCAAGCAGTCGTAGCAGCTTTCGAAGTTCGGGGGCACCCACACGCTGTTCGGATTGGCCTCTGTCCTGAGGTGGCAGCGGTTTGGGGCGAGGAGTGTGGAGGTCTCGCTGCTCGACGAGGTGCTCGCGGTCGAAGCGTACGACAGGCCGGGTACGGAGGCGATGACAGCGGTGGCGAACATGGCTGCCGTCACAAGGCCCAGACCGCCCGCGAGCTTCCTGCGCGACTGTCGTTCCATGTCGATTCCCTTCGTCGGGTGACTCGGTAAGCCGTATCCCCTGGTCTAGCCGTCGCGAAGTTGTCCAGCACGCGTACGGCGTGCTGGACAAACAACTCTTGTGCGTTCGTCAGCACACGGAGGCGTTGTATATCCCGCCAAGCTGACGAATCGCCTCCAGCGGGTAGGGGGCCTGCCTGCTCCGGCGCTGGAACGTACGGTAGAAGTCGGACATCACTGCGGCGATCGGCGCGTGCCGGGCGATGATCGCCGCGGCCTCCTCCGGGATTCCTGTGGGGCGCTCGCCCTCCGCGTAGGCACGCACCCGCTGGTAGCGGCCCTCCCCGTCCTCTCTCCGCAGTCCGTACAGAGCGGTGATCAGCCAGTTCACCGTATACGTGGCGGCATAGCAGCGGTCGTAGGTCTCGTGCCGGCTGAAGAAGTCGGCCTCGTCCTGGGACAGCTCGAACTCGGAGGAGATGGAGAGGCCGTAGTCCGCGAAGTAGAGGCGTTGGCCGTCGGTCAAGATGTTCTCGAAGTGCGCGTCGAAGTGCAGAAGCCCGCGGCTGTTCATGAACGAGATGCCGGCTGCCAGTTCTCTCTCCACCATGGCGCAGGGCTCGGTTGGTGGCTTGATCTCCTGCCTCGACCTGAGTGCCCAACCACTGGTGCAGGTTCTGCGGGATGTACTCCAGGAACAGCGCGATGCTCGCCGACGACTCCCGGCGAGCCTGGATCCGGTGGCGCATCTGCGATCCGCCGCCCCAGTAAGCAACGGCCCGTTCGATGTCGGCCAGTTCTTCGGGCAGGGGCGTCGAGTCCGGCAGAACCCGCCAGTGATACATCAGGGGGAAGCCCTCGTGTTCCGCCGCAAGCACCCAGTTCGTCGTCATGGTGTGCACGGCGAGTTCCCTCCAGACCCCGAAGCCCGGCCCGCCGATGAGGCCGACGCCGTAGTGACAGAAATCGGGAAGATCAAACAGATTCGCCGTGGACCGGACGTGCTCAGGCTGCCGCTCCAGATCGGTAAGCGGCACCCGCTTCACGAAGACCGGGGATCCGGCGACCTCCAGCAGGGCCGACTTCCCGCCGATGCCGGATCCGAGCGGCACGGCCGTGTCCACGAGCTCGCTCAGGGCGCGATCGCTGCACAAGGCCAGGGAGGTGGAGACGGCACTATGGGCGGTAAGACGCGCAGCGCGCGACATGTCGGGACACTTCACTGCGGCTTCCACCTGGGTGCCGACCTCACTTCTGCAATGGCCACGCAGTCGCACCGTGAGCAACGGCGTGCTCTGCGGTTTGGCCTCCGGAGCGGACAGAGGGCGTCCGAGATCCGTGTGAGACGACAGACCTGGGCACCCTCCTGACTGCACCCTAGTGAAGATCGACGACGAACGAGGAGCGGTGCCCGTTTGCGCAGGCACAGGGTGGACTGCCAGGACGGGCGGGTCGAAGCCGCGAAGCCGGCGCGAGAGTGAAGCTCAGGCTGGTGGCTCCAGCATGGGCACGAGGAACCGCCGGGCCACCGCGACCAGTTGCCCGTCGTCATCCAGGTCGATGATGGCACTGGGGATCGTCAGGAAAGAGGTGGAGATCCGCACCATCATCTCGGCGACGAGGTCGACGTCAAGGCTGCTCGACACGTTGCCCGCGCGTTGCTCGCTGCGGAGCTGGCCGGCGACGAAATGCCGCACGGTGGCGAGGGTCTGCCCGCCGTCAGCCGTCATGGAGGGGACCAGCAGGTCCGGCTCTGTGGCGATGAGTCCGCCGATCAGAGGGTTGCCGCGAATGGCCCGCAATGAGGTCACGAAGCCCAGCACCACCCTGTCGGCCGCGGTGCCGGCTTGTTCGATGTCGATGAGGAACTGGTCGAAATAGCGGCGGAACTCCCGGCGCACCACGTGTTCGATCAGCGTGTCCTTGGTGTCGAACCGCCGGTAGACCGTGATCCGCGACACCTTCGCCAGTCGGGCGACGTCCTCCATGGTGGAGCGTTTGAGGCCCATCCGGCAGAACTGCTCGTACGCCGCGTCAAGGATGCGCGTCCGTAGCTCGTCGCTGTCGTCGACGCGCTCGACGGCATCGAAATAGGCGCGTTCCAGCAACGAATGCGAGTCCGACAGCGCCATGAATCCGGACAGCACAGATTCCACGATCACCTCCTGTACGGATTCTGCCTAAAACGCAGTCTTGTGATGCTCGTCACACTGTGCTCTGATGATGATACACGGACTCAGGATTTGTTTCTCCGTATCATCCCCTTTCTCGCATGCCCTGATCGGGACCCCACCTCGAAGGAGTGCAGAGCATGGCAGAGTTGAGCAGGCGCAAGGTACTGATCTCGGGCACCGCCATGGGAGCGCTCGGCGCGTTAGGGATGATCTCCCCGGCCCAGGCGGAGGACTCCCTGTCCGGCGACTGGACCTGGCCGGCCAGTGGCTCGATCGCGGGTTCCGGCAGCGGCGCCGACCCCCGATGGGTGTGGGACGACGTGGCCGATCCGCTCCTCGCCTCACTGTTCGACCGCGGTGTCATACCCGAGGTCAACCGGCTGCTGTACGACTGGAACCGCAACGACCAGCCCCTGCCCGCGGGCCTGCCGGAGGATCTGCGGGCCTTCATCGAGCAGGCGCGTCAGCTGCCGTCGTGGGCCGACCCCACCCTGCTGGATGCCGGGGCGCGCTTCCACGCGCTCAAGGGAAACTACATCGTCGTCCTCACCATTGTCGGCGCCGGGATGCTGGCCACCGCCATCCCCAAGGAGGCACGCGCTGTCTATTACTCCGCGGGCGGCGCGGATCTGAAAGACCGGATCGCCAAGACGAACATCCTGGCGTACGCGGTCAGACCCCAGAACGCCTGGGGCGCCGGCGGCACGGCCGTGGTCGAGGCTGTGAAGACCCGACTGGTGCACGCGGCGGTGCGGCACCTGCTGAAGTCGTCTCCCCACTGGTCCGGCCCTGTCCCGATCAGCCAGGAGGACATGCTCGTCACGTGGCACACCCTGGCGACCTACTCCATGCGCGGGATGCGGGAGTGGAAGGTGCGTATCTCCTCCGCTGAGGCCGAGGGGTACCTGCACTCGGTGCAGATGCTGGGGCACATGCTCGGCATCAGGGACGAGTTCCTCCCCGCCACCTGGGACTCCTCCTACACCCAGTCGGACCTCGTCCTGCCCAGGAACATGGGGCCGACCCCGGAGGGGGTGGAACTCAACGCCATCCTGCGGGACATGCTCGCGGAGCTGACCAGCCCCGGCGGCATCGACAAGTCTCTCGTCAACGCCTTCGCCAGGTACCTCACCGGCAACCAGGTGGCCGACTGGAACGGCATCCGACGCGAGCCGCTGTGGGACCCGGCGGTCAAGACCGCTTGGCCGCTGCTGGTGCAGTTCCGGGAGGGCCTGATCGGGCTGCCGCTGGTGCCCGCCGCAGCCTGGCTTCTCGACGAGATGGTCAAGACGTGGACCACGTACTACCTCACCAAGGGGGCAGAAACCAAGATCGTGATTCCGACGGGCAACCGGCCCAGCTGATCACGGCCTACCGGCCGGCCAGCACCTGGGCGGCCGGATGACCTGCTGCGCCCCGTCACCCTGCGCGGACCAGAGAAGAAGAGCATGAGCACCCTGCGCGAGTGCCTGTCACACAAGCGCACGGCCCTGCTGGCCCGCCGGGAGGAACCCGCCGCCCGGCCGGTCTCGCTGCGCGCCCACGTCACCGCCGAGGGCCGCAGCGGGATCCGGCGCATCAGGATCAGGGACTTCTAGATCATCAGCGAACGGCGGCATCCCGGTCCACCCGCACAACTTCCGCTGGTCTGAGGGGCAAGCCCAACCGGCCCCGAGCCGTGCTGACTCCGGGCCGCCACGCCGCTCGGCGATCTCGGCGGAGCTGCCGACGGTGTCGGGCGCGAACATCATTCGGGCCGGTCCCTGGGGCGCGGCGGTGCGGGGCATGCGTCTTCAGAACAGATCCATGCAACTATGGCTCACAGGTTATCTTCTCTAAGATTGATATCGCTGGGGTGCTATGTATCTGGAGGCGTGATGGAGTTGAACTCGCTCAGGCAGTTCCTGGTGGTGGCGCGGCTGGAACACCTCAGCGGCGCTGCCGAGGAGCTTCGCGTCGCCCAGCCGTCGCTGAGTCGTACCATCGCCCGGCTGGAGAGCGAGCTGCGCACACCACTGTTCGACCGGAGCGGCCGGCTGCGGCTGAATGACGCGGGCAAGCTCTTCCGCGATTACGTCGAGCGCTCCCTGGGTGAGCTGGATGCGGGGCGGCGAGCCGTCGCCGAGGCCGTGAGCGAGGGTGTGGGCACCGTACGGCTTGCGTCGGAGACCTTCCTCACGCTCACCGGGCCGCTGGCGGCCTTCAAACGAGCTCACCCGACCATTGAGGTCGAACTCCGCTGGATGGCGGCCGAGGACATGGGTCGTCACCTGCGGGCCCAGGACGTCGACCTGTGCGTCGCCTCCCAGCCGATCTCCGCTGAGGGCCTGGAGGCGGTCCAGCTGCTCGATGAGGCGGTCGGTGTGGCGACGCCGCTCGAGCATCCGCTGGCGAGCCGTACGTCGGTGAGCATCGACGAGCTCACCGACGAGCCCTTCGTCAGCGCCCGCAAAGGGCACTGGCAACGCCGCCTCCTGGACCGGCTCTTCGCCGCACGGGACCGTACCCCGAAGATCGTCTGCGAGGTCGACGAGCCCAGCGCCATCGCGGCCCTGATCAGCGCGGGGCTCGGCATCGGTCTCGTCCCCGCCTTCGCCCGGACCAGCCCCACGCGGGTCCCCGCCGCCTGGGTCCCTGTCGACAGCCCTGACTGCCGACGCGCGATCACCCTGTACTGGGGCGCCGGCAGTCACCTGTCCACCGCCGCCCGCCTGATGCGCACCACGATCGCCAACTGGAACTGGATCAACGGCGAGCCGCAGGAGAAGCGCTGAGGACGCGCTTCATGATCGTCGCATTGTCGGGTGTCCTGCCGGCGACGTCGCAGCCGCGGGCGTGCACCTGCCTCAGAAGGGTCGGCCTGGCGCGTTCGGCAGGAGATCCAGCAGGGGTGTGTCGGGGTCGGCGAGTTGTCGCGGGTCGGCGGGGTGCGCTTCGGCGATGAGGGTGCGCAGGTGATCGGCGGCGCCCCGGTTGTCGATGGTCAGGGCGGCCACGGGGATGCTGTGGTCGAGCCAGAAGGCGGTGAATCCGTGATCGGCGTGCTCACCCCGGGTGATGATGCGGTCCCAGGTGGTGGGGAGTCCGAGGTATTCGAGGGTGGAGCCGTACTGGGTGGAGAAGAAGTAGGGGACGTGGTCGATCGTGGCGGGCTTGCCGAGCAGGGTGGTGGCGGCGGCGATGCCGTGGGTGACGGCGTTGTGCCAGTGTTCGATCCGTACGGGGTTCAGGTAGCGCGGGTGCTGGTGGCGGGTGACGTCGCCGGCGGCGCACCTGGGTGAAGGGGAACACGGTGCCGTCGGCCAGCCGTACTCGGCGGGCGTCCAGATCGAGGGCGGTGGCGGGGGTGCCGAGCGCCAGCGCGATGTCCTGGTCGGCGTAGAACGGCGGCTTCAGTACGTCGAGGTCGGCGGGCCCGGTGGTGCCCAGGAGATAGCCCTTGGACAGGGCCGGGCGCTGGTACGGCAGGTGGGGTTCGTCGCCGACGAGGGTGATCGGCCCGTCGTAGCCGTGGTCGAGCCGCAGGGACTGGGCGGCTTTCGCGCCGGCCAGGCTCGCTCCGACGATGACGATGCCGGGATCGGCGCTCATGGCGATCCTCCTGGGCTCGACGAGGCGCTGGACAGGAGTGGCGGTGTCCCGATCCCGCTCGGTGAACCGCGGAATCGGGACACCGGACGATCGGTGGATGGTGGCCTTGCGGCTGCCCGTCCGGGTCGGGTCACTTCTGGAGAACGGCCTGGATCTCGAGGCTGATCGACACCTTGTCGGCGACCACGACACCACCGGCCTCCATCGGGATGCTGATGTCGATGCCGAAGTCGCTCCGCTTGATCTCCGCGGTCGCGGAGAAGCCGGCCCGCTGTCCACCCCACTGGTCCGGGCCGAACCCGTTCACCTCGACGGCCAGCGGCACCTGCCGGGTGACCCCGTGCAACGTCAGCTCACCGTCGACGGCCCAACCGTCGCCGCTCTGGCGGACGCCAGTCGAGCGGTAGCTCATGGTCGGGTACTTCTCGATCTCGAGGTAGTCGGCGCTGCGAAGGTGGTTGTCACGCAGTTCGTTGCCGGTGTCGATGGACGCGAGGTCGATCGTCGCGGTCACCGACGAGCCCAGCGGGTCCTCGCTCGTGACGATCGTGACGTCGTAGCCGGTGAACCGGCCACGCGTCTTGCTGATCATGAGATGACGGACGATGAAAGCGACCTCGGAGTGCACCGGGTCGGCCTTCCAGGTGCCGGCCAGGTAGCCCGGGATCTCGACGGTCGCGGGGACGGTGTTCAAGGCTTCCTCCATGGATGTGGTGTCGTGGTGGCGCGGCGCAGGCGGGGACGGGGTGGCGGGATCAGGGCTCGAGGTCGACGACTCCCTTGCCGCTGCGGACGTCGAGCGGCACCGAGACCTGGTCGTGCACGATCAACCACGTGCCGTCGATCTTCTGGAGGCAGTACGTGACCCTGACCCACATACCGCTCATCGCCGTCCCGTTCTTCAGCGTGCCGCTGAGGCGGGCGAAGGCGTGCCCGAACGCCATGTCATCGCCCACGGTGAGCGTCAGGTCGCGAACCTCATATGTCACACTCTCGAAGAACGTGAACACGGGCGCCCAGTTCTTGAGCTTCGCCTCGATCCCCACGTGCTGGAGCGGCGGCTCGATGTCGAAGGACACGATGTCCGTCGCGTAAAGGCGCTTCAGACCCTCGAGGTCCTTGCCTTGGAGCCCTTCGACGATCTTGCCGACCAGCTGGCGGATCTTGACTTCATCGGCGTCGCGTTGCGTGGTCATCGCTGTTCCAACCCTTCCCTTTGCGGTGGAGTCATGGCTTCTCACGCCTCCGACGCTATGGCCCGGGAGTTATGCTGTCCAAGATAAATATTGCTATGGCGTTATGCTCTGGGCGGCATACGCGGCCTACCAGCCGCCGCCGGACGCCGCGACCCTGCGCCGCGCCCGCGGATGGGCCGTGATCCGCGCCCTCGTCGGCCTCCACGTCGGCGACGCCTCCCGCGCTTGCCTACCTTCGCGTCGGGCCGGGTCACGCTCGCGGCGATCTGTCCAAAGCAGAGGACAGGCCGCTACCGTCGCCCCGGGCAGTCCCGGGGGGCGACGGTCTGCCCAGCACCGACGACGGTCACCTGGGCAGGGCTTTCCGGCACCATGGCGGCCGCCGTGCACACGATCTGCTTGACGGCCAGTGTGGACAGTTCGTCGGCCGGAGTGGACAGGTTCACCACCACGTGGCCGGGCGGCCTGACGGTCACCGAGAACGGGGCGGCTTCGGGCGGGACGTCGGTGGTGAGTCCGTGCGCCTGTTCCCTCGCGGTGGGTTCGGCTGCCAGCAGCGCGAGCGTGTCCGTCAGGAACATGGGACGACCGCCGGGCCGCGTCACCGCGCTGAGCCGGCCGTTCTTCACCAGGTAGAGGGTGACCGTCATGGTCGGTGCGACGGGTCCGCTCGGCGGTTCACCGGCGCGGATGGCGTCGCTGGGTTGCACGCCGCAGCCGGCCGCGGCGACGAGCGAGACGAGGGCCGCGGCGAGCATGCGGCGGGCGAGCCCGGTCCTCACTCGGGGCCTCCGTCCGGGTCGGGTGCCCGGTGTGGCAGGCGCAGCGTGAACATGGCGCCGCCGTCCGGGACGTTGCTGACGGTGAGGTCGCCGCGGTGCAGGCGGGCGTTCTCCAGCGCGATCGCGAGGCCGAGGCCGCTGCCCTCG